>JABMRN010000104.1 GCA_013202515.1 Candidatus Omnitrophota bacterium
AGCAAGCGCGCTAGCCAAGCTGCGCTACTTCCCGATAAATCTGTAAATCAATCCTTATGCCTATACGCATTAGGGCACAAAGGTACTTACTTCATATAATCATAGTATAATACCATCAAATATGCGGAAAATCAATACGTAGCTATGGCGAGCGATTTAAAACGGTAAGATCTTGCTATGGGTAATTAACGATCCTTTTCTTCTCCGAAAAATTCAGGATTCTCAAGAATGGGCTCAAAATCTTTTGGAAAAGGAATGGGAAAAGTAACAACTTCGTACACCCCAACGCCTGCGCGAACGCCTGTCTGAAACAAGCCCTTCAATACGCCCCAGGTAAAGGCAGCTAAAAAACCGCCCTCATTATTGGCATCTTGTATTCCCTGCAATAATTCAAGCGGAGAGCTTACTATGTTACATAGGCCCCTTCCTAGTTTCTTAATAGGCGAATCGGCATACGCAGATATGGTAGATAGGCTTACTATTAGTGCTAAAACCAGAATAAAATATCTTTTTGTCATTTGGTTACCTCCGGGTATAAATATAGCACATCCTGTTTAAAGAAGCAAGGATGCCATAAAGAAAAAATCATCTTCGCGCATCATCTGAATTAAAATCCCGCTTCCTTCAAAAACTTCTCCGTAACTTTCCTGTTTACAGTATGCTTATTTGCATACTTTCCAAGTGCATCAAATTCGATATTCACATAATCACGGATTTTCTTATTAAAAATAGTTGTATTTTTCAAGGTATGCGAAATTAGAAAGATTCGCATTTTATCGCTGAATATCCGGCCAATTGTCAAACTAATTCCGTCTATTGCCACAGAACCCTTGTCAATTACGAATTTTTGGTCATCACGTTGTAGTCCGATATCGATAAAACCCTCTATCTTTTCACGCTTTATCCCTACAACAGGCCTAACCCCGTCTATATGGCCGTATACAAAGTGACCTCCTAAACGTCCGCCTGCTTTTAGCGATCGCTCAAGATTAACCGAATCATTTTTCCTTAGACTCTTTAGATTTGTTCTTTTTAGCGTTTCGTCCATTATTTGAAAACTCAATATGCCATTTTTTAAGCTCTCTACCGTCAAGCAAACACCGTTTACCGAGATGCTATCACCTATTTTTGTGCCTTCAGCTACCTTGACAGCACAAATCTCAAGCATAGAGGATGGGCCTTTCTTTCGTATGCTCTTAACCTTGCCTATTTCTTCGACTATTCCGGTAAACATATTATCACCATAAGGCGTATTAAAGATCGCCCTCTATAAGCACATCCTCTGCGAATCTTTTTATTTTGATATTCCGAAGCCGAACAGCGTTCTTAAGTCTCTTGACGCCTTCACCTCTAACTGCCGATACGGCGGTTTTTCCGCCTATTATTTTAGGCGCAATAAAAAAAATTGCTCTATCCACCAAATGTTCGTCCATCAAGCTTCCTGCAAGTTTTCCGCCCCCTTCGACCAAAAGATGCATGATATTCATAGAACCCAATATCCTAAGGAGATTCCTTAGATTAACCTTTGACCCTTTTGATCCTGACCCTACGACTTCGACTCCCTTTTCTATTAAAAGCTTCTTTTTGTACTGGGGTGGGTTCTGAGTTGTTGCAACCAAAAGAGGGTAAGATCTAGCAGATCTAACAAGCCGAGAGTTTAAGGGAATTTTAAGATGCGAATCAACAATAATCCTTTTAGGAAATTTCGTAGAACGGCTATGAGACATTTTAGGAATAAGAGTAGGGTCGTCTTTTAATACCGTATTTATTCCCACCATAACCGCATCGCTTTTAGAACGCAGTTTGTGAACATACTGTCTTGAAGAAGGGGATGAAATCCATTTACTTTGTCCTTTTGAGGTTGCAATTTTTCCGTCGAGGGATTCGGCAATCTTAAGGGATACAAAGGGTATTTTCTCCCTTATAAATTTTATGTACGGACGGTAAAGTTCGGCTGCTTCTTTTTTGCAAATTTCTTTTTTAATACGAATACCGCTACTTTTTAACTTCCTTATACCTTTTCCGTTATTTAGCGGATTCGGGTCTTTAAGGGCAATAACGACTTTTTTTAAACCGCTTTTAATAATCGCATCTGTGCAGGGCGGCGTCTTCCCATAATGGTCGCACGGTTCAAGCGTAACATACATCGTTGAACCTTTTGCCCTACTGGTCCTTCTAAGAGCTACGACTTCCGCGTGTGATGAACCTGCTTTTTTGTGATATCCCTCTGCAATAATCTTCTTATTTTTAACCAATATGCATCCCACAGGCGGATTAGGGCTTGTCTTGCCTTCTGCCCTTTTCGCAAGGGTAATTGCGCGCATCATGTAGTATCTATCGTTACGCATGTTTCTGGGCAGCTTTGATTTTGTCCGCTTCTTCTTTTAATTTCAGCACCAATGAATATGGCACTTTTACCTTGCCCATGAGAACAGTTTTCTTACTCAGCCCATGGCAATCTGAACCGCCAGTAACAACTAGATTTTCAGCTTTTGCTATCTCGAGATATTTTTTTTCATACGACTTATTATGATCGCTGTGATATACTTCGATACCCCTTAATCCGAATTTTATAAGTTTCGGTATAAATTCATCTCTAGCTCCTACCATTGGATGTGCTAAAACAGGAACGCCACCGGATTTTTTAATCATTTCGATTGCCTCGCTTGGCGCAAATTTCAAATGCCCTACATAACAAGGCTTGCCATCACCTATGTATTCATTAAACGCTTCCTGTAAATAATTAATCTTTTTTGCCTTTAACATCGCAAGAGCAACGTGGGGTCTTCCAACCGAACCATCACCAGCTAATTCAAATACTTCCTCAGGCCTAATATCAATCCCTTTATCCTTGAGTAGCTCCAACATCTTGTAAATTCTACCGATTCTTCCTTCCTGAAATCTCTTAAGGCTTTTTAAAAGGTCTTGATCCTTATAATCGATAAAATAACCTAATATGTGTATCTCGGCATCATCTTCTTCGATGGTAAGTTCTACACCGGGTATTACTTCGATTCCGTAAGGGCGGGCCGCTTCTTCGGTAGGTGCAATTCCATCAACGCAATCGTGATCACATATAGCAATTGCCTTAAGACCCTTTTTAGACGCCATTTCAGCAACCTCATTCGGAGAAAAGGTTGAATCAGAATAAAATGTATGAACATGTAAATCAGCGTATTCTTCTTTCATAATATTATTTGCCTTTCAAAAGGGGAAAACCTGTTCTAACTTTTACTCTCCTGCTTGTTAATCTTATCGAGCACTCCGTTCACAAATTTGCTTGAATCTTTATCGCCGTATTTTTTGGCAATTTCGATCGCCTCATTTATGGAAACCTTAGGCGGTATCTCCTCAACAAAAAGAAGCTCAAAGGTCGCTATTCTTATAATGTTCCTGTCTATTGCGGCCATTCTCTTAATCTGCCAGTTGGTCGCATATTTGGTGATTACCTTGTCCACGAGCTCCTTATTCTTGTAGACTCCTCTGGTGAGATAATCTGCAAAATTCCGAATTTCAGCGTTAACTGTGTCGTGATTTTTCCAGAAGATATCTATACAGTCTTCGGCTTTATTCTTTGTGATATCAATGGCATAAAGTATTTTTAGCGCGCATTCCCGCGCCTTCGTACGTCTTCTCATTTTCTGCTCCTTAAAATAAAGGTTTAGCGTAATAGTCGAAGAAATAGGCAAGGTTAAGAGCATACGAAAGAAAGGCCCATCCTCTATGCTTGAGATTTGTGCTGTCAAGGTAGCTGAAGGCACAAAAATAGGTGATAGCATCTCGGTAAACGG
>JABMRN010000105.1 GCA_013202515.1 Candidatus Omnitrophota bacterium
AGGATCTTGAACATACCGTAGAAAAAGGATGCATGGAAGGGGCGGATCCTTCACATGTTTCTGATAGAGCTTATCAACGAGGAAAAAGACAGTCAGGAACTCTCGGAAGCGGAAATCATTTTATCGAAGTTCAGGTTGTGGATGAAATATATGACGATAACAAAGCAGATATATTCGGCATAGAAAAAGATCAGATTACAGTCATGATTCATTCTGGATCACGCGGGTTCGGATACCAGATATGTGATGAATATTCAAAAAGTATGATAAGCATTTTAAGTAAATATAATATTTCCGTTCCCGATAGACAGCTTGCCTGTGCTCCAGTGAAGTCACCGGAAGGCCGGGCTTATATAGGCGCCATGAAATGCGCGGCAAACTATGCCTGGAATAACAGGCAGTGTCTTATGCATCTTGTAAGGGAGGTATTTGAAAGGTTTTTTAATAGAAGTTTTAAAAATTTGGGAATGGATTTAGTTTACGATGTTGCTCATAACGTTGCAAAGTTTGAAAAATACAATGTAGATGGCAAGGAAAAGCTTCTTTGTGTCCACAGAAAAGGTGCCACGCGTGCTTTTCCTCCGGGACATGAGGATCTTCCGGAAAAATATAAAGAAACGGGTCAACCCGTTATAATACCCGGAGATATGGGTAGAAATTCCTATTTACTGGCAGGAACCAAAAAGGCAGAAGAGACGTTTTATAGCTCCTGTCATGGCGCAGGGCGTCTTCTTTCTAGAAAGGCAGCGATAAGTGCCTGCCAAGGACGTTCTATTTCAAAAGAGCTTGCAGAGAAGGGGATAGCTGTCATGGCAGCTGGACGCGGAACGCTTGCCGAAGAGGCGCCTCTTGCCTACAAGAACGTTACAGAGGTAGTTAGCGTAGTCCACGGGGCCGGTATATCCACACGTGTCTGTAGAATGCGGCCATTAGGGGTAGTCAAGGGTTAGAAAGGGACAATATATGTTAGACATTAAATTCATACGTGAAAATCCAGAAATAGTAAAGAAGGCAGTAAAGGCTAAAGGGTTCAAGGTGGATATTGATGAGTTCCTAAGGCTTGATAAAGAGAAAAGGAACCTTATTACAGAGGTGGAGAAGCTCAAGAATGAGAAGAACGAAAAGTCCAATAAAATAGGCCTTTTGATGCAAAAGAAGCAAAATGCGAAGGATCTACTAGGGGAGATGAAGACAATATCCCAGAAAATAGTCGAAATTGAAGCTAAAATGGAGATAATTACACAAAAATGTATGGATTTTGTATATAATATCCCAAATATACCTCATCAAAGCGTGCCTATTGGGTCTGGTACAGAGGCAAATAAGGTGATTAATGAATGGGGAGAGGTGCCAAAATTCAAATTTGAGCCTAAATCTCATATAGATATAGGCAAAGACCTTGGTATATTGGATTTTGGGAGAGCGGCTAAAATATCAGGTAGCGGCTTTGTGCTTTATATGGGACTTGGGGCAAGGCTCGAAAGAGCCTTATATAACTTCATGCTTGATTTACATACAAAAAAGCATGGCTACAAGGAAGTGTTCCCGCCATATTTAGTCAATAGGAGAAGCATGACAGGAACAGGACAGCTTCCCCTTCTGGAAGAGGATATGTATAGATTAAAGGATGAGGATCTTTTTTTAATCCCTACTGCAGAAGTGCCCCTTACTAACATACATGCCAATGAAATACTTGATGGTAAGAATCTGCCCTTGCATTATACTGCGTATTCGGCATGTTTCCGTAGGGAGGCCGGTTCTTACGGCAAGGATACCAAGGGGCTTATACGCGTCCATCAATTTGATAAGGTAGAACTTGTTAAGTTTGTTGAGCCTAAAACATCTTACGATGAATTAGAGTCACTCTTAAAGAATGCCCTGCATGTTATTGAGCTCTTGGAGTTGCCCTATAGGGTGCAGATACTTTCAAGCGGGGATATGAGTTTTGCAGCGTCTAAATGTTATGATGTAGAACTATGGGCACCGGGTATTAAAAAATGGCTCGAAGTTTCAAGCTGTTCAAATTTTGAGTCCTTTCAGGCAAGGCGTGCCAATATCAGATATAAGACTAAGGACATGAAGAAACCCGAGTTCGTACATACATTAAACGGTTCGGGAGTAGCATTGGCGAGGCTTGTAATAGCTATTCTAGAGATTCATCAAAATAAAGATGGGAG
Organism: Candidatus Omnitrophota bacterium; assembly: GCA_013202515.1. GTDB lineage: Bacteria > Omnitrophota > Gorgyraeia > JABMRN01 > JABMRN01 > JABMRN01. Next base: position 2,178 of record JABMRN010000105.1, read on the forward strand.
CGTAAATATTCCAAAAGCATTGCGCCCTTTTATGGACGGGATTAAAGCTATTAAACAATGAAAATTTTTAAATACTTGATAGGTGCATTACTTATACCGGTGGCCATAGCCTTCTCAAAATATTTTTATATTGAACTATCAAGGCTTGACTATTTGGGCGCTAGAATGCATATTTTTAGCTGGGGAATAATAGTTTATATGCTTGTGCATATATTACTGTATAAACCTGTCTATCTTTACACTTTGGGTCACGAATCGATTCATGCCCTTGCAACCTGGATTTGCGGGGGACATATAACCTCTTTTCATGTTTCAAGCCAAGGTGGCAGCGTAGGTACCTCAAAGAGCAATTTTTTTATTGAATTAAGTCCATATTTTGTTCCGGTTTATACAATTCTTCTTATAGTTTTAACACCATTAATGAGAAATATACTTGCTAACGTTTATACGTTGTCTTTGTATATGTTTTTACTTGGGTTTACCCTGGGAATGCATCTTATCATGACGGCAGAAGCGCTCAAGTTGAGACAGACAGATATATTGAAGTCAGGCTATGCATTTTCATTTATGCTGATTTATATAGGAAATCTACTGATAGTTTTTTTGATTCTTTCGCTCTTTAATAGTGGACTTTCGTTTAAGACATATTTTATGAAAAGTTTAATTTATTCCAGAAATATGTATCTAGCGGTCTGGAATAAGTTTTTCTAAGTACAGATCGGAGGAGTGGC
>JABMRN010000106.1 GCA_013202515.1 Candidatus Omnitrophota bacterium
CTTGAAGGGCGCATACTTGAGTGGCGCAGACGTGAGTGGCGCATACTTGAGGGGCGCAGACTTGAGGGGCGCATACTTGAGGGGCGCATACTTGGGGGGCGCAAAAGAATATATTAATTCACATGATTTTACACAAGAGATTATCCGAAGACATAAAAATTTCACACCAAAAGAATGGCAAGCAATCGGTCAGATATTTACATTCAAATATTGTTGGGAAAAGATAATTGAAAAATTTAAAAAGGAAGTAATATCAATAGCAAGAAAGTTAGAAAAAGACGGGTTTGATGAATATATAAAAAAGGTAGTAAGCTAATCGGCCTTTGAAAAAGGCTGCTCATAACAATATGTTAAATTCGTATAGAATCGAAGAAAGGTCAAATGGTAAAGGAAGAACAAAGCGCAGGTATAGCAGGGGGCATAGCCCATACTGCTCGGTTGGCTACTTTAAGCGAAGGGGGATCTGATGTATGTATCAAGTTTAGAGTTGCATGTTTTGTTATTTTTTGCAGGGATAGGTGCTTTTATGGCTGCTGATGCGATAGTGCAAATATTTATGAGAAGATGAAAAAATATGACCCGGAAAAAATTGAGCAGGACCGGGCGTTCTTCTTTGCTCTAGGGATAATAATGGGCATAACTTATGGGGTAATAATATTATGGATATTTATGAGGTGTTGAATCAAGCCGACGTTTGGGTTGAAGTCGAGGGGAATATATACATCTTGATATGGTGTATAATACTCACCCCCGGAGTGATATTGATGATATGGATGCTGATTAGAGCGATTAAAATGTGGGGGAGAAAATGAAAACGACTTGTCCGGCGTGTCAGTGTAGTTTGAATGGTAAGATAAGTATTGATGTAGATACGGATAAAGGTATATTCAAGATATTAGATATTAAATTAGCACCCTGTAAGGAGAGTAAGAATGAAGATGGGACATTGAAGAATCTGTTTAAGGAATTAAACGCCATTTTCCAGAAACACAATCGTCAGTATGCCAGTGCAACTCAATGGCGTAAGCATATTATGGCAGATTTGTTAAAGTGGAAGGATAAGCCTGAGTTATCCCACATCATGGCAGACCCGTTGCCTGTGCCTGAGGATAAGCCCAAGCCGATTGAGAAATTGCCTGATATAGACAGAGTGCAAGAAAAACGCAATATCATAGAGAATCGAATACTGATTAACACATTAACAGACGCTTACAACAAGCTAGTGGCGAGGGGGTAGTGTGGAAAGAGATAAAATATATGAAGATTTAACAACGTTAATAGTTAAAATGCTTTATGAAGAAGCGTATCCACAAGAAAAATATCTTGTTACTGCTGACTATATTAATGGAAAAGAAGATAGGGCGTGGAAACATTACAAGCGTGACTCTTATTTTCACGCTAAAGTAGATACTTGTATAGCAAACATTATGGTTATAACAAAACGGTAATCGGTTCTTTAACAATTTGAAGGCGTGAGACTATGGGGAGACCAGACACTTTGGGGGTTAGTGTAGAATCTATAAGCACACCAGAGACGGCTCTGGAGGGGACGTTAGAGTCGTTCACCCCCAACCATATAACGAGGCGTCGGTAAACGCCTACAACCATAGCCACGCCTTCATACAATTTATGGGGAGTTTAACAGCCTGCGGAATAGACGCCGTAGTCAGTCCACTCTTTAAGTCTATTGATGGGTGGCTCCCCACCAGATTTGCCCGACACCTTCCCCCTCAGCGGAGAGTTGAGGACTGCAAACCGCAGAGCGTTATGGGCTAAAGCTGAGAGGCAATGCTGGTTAAAGCATAACGCATAAACAATGCACAGTGAAAGGGAAGGCCGGGTTTAAAGGAGGAATCAAATGAGGGATAAGGGGAATATGGAGGGACAAATTAAAACCTCTAAAAATATATGGGAATGGGTTATGCACGATGATGAGTACGATGTTGATATTCGGGAACTGATATTGTGTTTTGAGGCACAGACTATAGTGTGGCGGAACGAATAAGGAGGAATGGGGATGGAACTGAAAGAGGTAATTTGTGTGCAGCCAAATATATACAAAAAAAGGTATAGGTGGAAAAAGCTCGTATGTGCTAATAAGGCTGAATGTAACAAGAAATTAGCCGACATCAAGGCGTGGGCTGCTGGGAAAGTGGCGAAAGAAGAAACAAGATTCCTTACCAAAGACAGGTTAGAATATCAAATGGGTTGGTGTGAAGGTCACAAGCAAGCTATTCGGCAAACACTCGATAACATTCAGAAGGGGTAAGGGATGAGCTTAGAGTGCCTAACTTGCAATGGTACTGGTATGGAGATTTGCGATAATCCTGACCATGGATTTATTGCTGCAATGCCTGGGGATATTAGTCGGTTAGGATGTCCTTGTTGTGGACACGATGAGGAACACCGAATATCGAATACTAAATGTGAGGATTGTGGTGGGACTGGTTTAGTACTTATCAATGCGAGCAGACCAGCCAAAGGGGAAGGTCGGGTTTAACAGGACAGGAGGGATGGGGATGGAACTGAATCAGATAATAATTGATATTATAGACGCTACTGATACACCATATAAAACGGTTGAAGGTGCAAATATAGCCAGACAAGAAATTATAAATAAAGGGAAGGTAGCTTTCAAGCAATGGGCTGAGGCAAGAGTGCCGGAGGAGAAGGAACATACTGAAAGATGTAAATATCACAGAAGGCATCATAGCCATGATTGTGATTGTGGAGCAGATGATGTTAAGGAAGTAGTTTAACTGGAATGGAGAGAGAAATGGATGAAAGACATTTTCAAATAAGAGATTGCGATAAGCGTGGACTTGGTAGTTTTTTGACTTATACATTAGATACAAAAACTGATAATGATACAATATTTCAAACAGCTTGTGACAAATGGAATAGTCATATGCAAGAAAGAGAGCGTCGTTATTTCCCCTCATTCTTTAGACAACCTCCTAAATATAGACCTACGATAAAAGTTGCAGAAATGAGTAAGAAAGTTATCCAATTACCAGAACCAGACAATCGTGGTAAAACACATAGAAATATATGGACTACTAAAAGAGGTGGATTGAAATTTGCTATAAGAAATAACTATGTACAATTTACCTTTCAAGACGGTAGTAAGAAAAGAATAAATGGGTATGAATATTAAGGAGGTAAGGGATGAAAATAGGAACAAGTTTAATGATGCTAGTATTTTTTGTGCTTATTGCAATATTATGGTATGACGCAGGTAACAATATGTGGTGGGTATATGGTTCAGGTATAGTTGGGTGGATAATAAACATCCTCACAAAAGAGCATACCTGTACGCCATAAGAATGAACAGTAATCGTTAAGACTCAAGGAGGGGTGATGAATGATTCTTTTGATAGAGGTAGAAGAAATGCTTTAAAAGAGATAGCTGACCTCAAAGCTGAAAGCAAAAACCATTATAATGAATGGATTAAAGAGATAGGGCGTAATAATATGCTTAAGGCTGAGTTAGAGAAATTGAAGAAAATTCTTGAAGCAACAATAAGAAATGATATTGACATAGAAACTTCTATTACGATGGACATTAAGATAGAGAATGAAACGCTCAAGGCTCGTCTTGCGGAGGCTAAAAATGAAATAGTTAAGAAAAAAGATTATATATGGAAAAAAACAGTACCAAAAGAATATCATCAGGGCGTAATGGAAACGCAATCGCGGCACATACAAGATATGAGAGCCAAACTCGCCTCAATCCGTGAGTTGGGGGTGGAGGAGATGTTACAAATAGAGCGAAAAGTTTATAATGATAATAATTTGCCATGGTACCCATCATTAGAAAATAACACAATACATAAACAAGTATTAAAAGCTTTTCA
>JABMRN010000007.1 GCA_013202515.1 Candidatus Omnitrophota bacterium
AACCGACATCATAAACTGCTTGGGTCTGAAAAAATAACACGCCCTTCTCTACTTTCTTTTCCATTTTTATAATCTCTGGCTCAATAGGGTCAGCGCCCGGATTAACAACGGCTCCAGAAAAGAAATTAGGCACTCCTTTTAAAGGATTGCCAGATAAATCCAACCCCGAATTTAATTTCTGGATAGCGTCAAGTAAAGTCACTACATCGAGATCAAAAACGGGTTTTGCCTCAGGATGATCCCCTAAGGCCGGGTGATCACCAGTCAAGGCAAGCACGTTCTCAATGCCAAGAACATAAGCGCTCAAGAGGTCTGACTGAAGGGCAAGTCTGTTCCTGTCCCTGCACGTAAGCTGAAATATCGGTTCGATCCCAGCATCTATTAAAAGATGGCAGGTGGCTAGAGAGCCCATGCGCATTACAGAACTCTGTAGATCCGTCACATTAATGGCATCGACCCTTTCCTTTATGAGGACGGCACCTTGAATAGCCTCTTCAATATCTACACCCTTTGGCGGGCCTATTTCGCTCGTGATAACAAATTTCTTTTTTTCTATTTTTTCTCTAAGTTTCATTGTTTTTCTCTCTGTCTCTTAAATAAATATACAATATTTTTCATAAGCATAGCTGTTGTAAGCGGGCCTACTCCTCCGGGAACAGGTGTAATGAATGACGCCCGCTTCGAGGCCTCTTCAAATTCTACGTCACCCACAATCTTATCCCCTTCTTTATTGATGCCTACGTCAACTACGATAGCGCCTTTTTTAATCCAGCTGCCTTTAATTAAAGCTGGCTTCCCAACAGCAACAACAAGGACCTCTGCCCTATTAACATAATCCTTAAGCATACCGCGTTCAGCGGTTGCTATGTGGCAAATAGAAGTAGTTGCAAATTTATTCAGTAACATAAGCGCCAGTGGCTTACCAACAATATCAGAGTGTCCAATGCAAACAGCTTCTTTGCCGTACAAATCTGCCCCGGATGATTTAATAAGCTCCATGACTGCCATGGGTGTGCACGGACCAATAGCTTCATCTCCAAACAAAATCCTGCCAATATTTGCCGGGTGCATGCATTCGGCGTCTTTTATGGGATCGATGGCGCAGATAAGAGATTTTGCATCAATAATCTTGGGAACAGGCATTTCTAAAATAATAGACGTAACCCCAGCATCTTCATTGAGCCCCTTGATTGCACGAATTGCTTCTTCTTGAGAGACTGATGGGCTAAGGGTTAAAACATCATGGTCAATACCCAAAAGCATAGCTTCTTTCTTTTGCTTCGAAAGATACAGATCAGAGGTTTTATCTTTTCCTATTTGAACTGCGACAAGCTTTGGCTTTCCAGGAATTCTTGCAAGCTCGCGACGTAATTCTTCTTTTATCTTTAAAGCTATGGGTTTACCGCTTAGGAGTTCCGCCATTATTAACCTCGCCGCTAAAACTTCTTAATTAAGATATCAATGCCTTTTTTCATATTCTCTATTCTCTTTTTAACGCCTTGAGCAAACGCCTTATCCTTTATATGCGCAAGATTTATTTCGCAATTTATTCTACCTAATGAAAAGGCCGCTACCTCAAGCACTGCCCCGCACTTGACATCTGACACAAGGTGCTTATTTCCTTTCCGTAGAAGAATAAAAGCACTTTTGAGCATGCGAGATGAAATCTCGCAAACTCTTAACGGGCTTTTGCATGCTCTCTTAAGCGCCTTCTGCAGCATAATATCTTTTCGTTTAGAATCGAGCAATTTTAAGCACTTTCTCACCTTAAGATATGCTGCGATATCATCGTCAATAAGGCGTTCCTGTTCTCTTTTGGCAGAGGCTAGCTCTTTCACAACGCCCCTAATGAGACGATGCGATTTCTTGTAGAATTTATTAGTCAGTGTGTAACCCGCTGCCATAATGAGAAGCGATGTACCTATAGCAGCTGTTGATGCAGCAGCAGATCCGCCACCAGGCGCTGGCGTCCTCTTAGCCGTATGCTTTAGATATTTTCTTAAGGTCGCGTTTATGTATTTCATTAAAATCAAATCAGTCCTGTAATGTTGCCTTGTTTATCTATGTCAATCCGTTTTCCTCTAGGATTCAATGGAAGGCCAGGCATTGTCTTAATATCACCGCATTGCACATATATGAAACCTGCCCCTGCAGCCAGATGTAAATCGTTTACTGGAAGTTTAAATCCTCGCGGCCTCCCCTTTCTCTTGGAGTCATGAGAAAGAGAAAGATGGGTTTTTCCCATGCATATAGGAAGTGCATGGAATTTTAATTTTCGCAGAAGAGCTATTTTCTTGAGCGCTGTCTCTGAATATGATATTTCCTTTGCCCCATATATAGTCTTCGCAATCCTGGATATCTTTTCCTTGATAGACATATCAACTGGATAAAGAAACCTGAACTTTGATGGACAATTTTTAATTGCGTCCTGGACTGTTTTTGCTAGCTCTATCGCACCTGCACCACCCATTGACCATGCCTCGCTTACCGCAACCCTATCGGCACCAGAAGAAATGGCACATCTTTTTACAGCATTAATCTCTTTTTCAGTGTCGGTGTTAAAACGATTAATGCATACAACAACCGGTACGCCAAAACACTTAATGTTTTCTATCTGTTTGTCGAGATTGGAGCAACCTCTTTCCACAGCAGACACGTTTTCCCTTGAGATATATGAATCTATGGGCTTGCTCGCCGTAACGTCGTAGTCCCCACTCTGTGCCTTAAGAGCCCTTATCGAACATACAAGCACACAAACGTCCGGCTTAAGGCCGCTAGTCCTGCATTTAATATTAAAGAATTTTTCCGCACCGACATCCGCACCAAAGCCGCCTTCTGTTACAACATAATCAGCGCGTCCAAGAGCAATTTTGTCAGCAATTATGGAGCTGTTTCCGTGTGCAATATTGCCAAAGGGGCCCGTATGAATAAAGCACGGGGTTTTTTCCAATGTCTGTAAGAGATTGGGTTTTATTGCATCTTTAAGCAAAGCGGCCATGGCGCCTGCAACCTTGATGTTTTCTGTCGTAACAGGCCTATTCTTTTTCGTATACCCTACGACAATCCTTCCGATCCTGGCCCTCAGATCACCAAGATTTTCTGATAGCGACAGTATTGCCATCAGCTCGCTTGACTCAGTTATGCCAAAACTGGTTTTTGTGGGAATACCGTCCTTTTTTGTTCCCATGCCTACGGTAACATTCCTTAAAAACCGATCGCTTACACCTTCTACGCGGTCCCAGTTTAGATTTGCAATATCTACATCTAAAGGATTGCCTCTGAAGATCATGTTATCCAAAAAGGCTGCACATAGATTGTTTGCTGCTGTCACTGCGTGAGAATCACCGGTCAGGTGTAGGTTAACGTCTTCCATTGGCAGTACCTGCGCATAGCCTCCTCCGGAAGCGCTTCCCTTTGCTCCAAAAATTGGGCCTAGCGATGATTGCCTGATACAGGCTATTGATTTCTTATTGAGTTTATTGAAGGCCATTGACAGCCCAATGGTTGTCACTGTCTTGCCTTCGCCATACGGCGTAGGCGTTATGGCTGTCACGAAAATATACTTGTTTTTCGTATGCGATTTGCGACCTTTTAGGGCATCAAGCGACACCTTTGCTTTGTAGTTGCCATATAACTCAATATGTTTTGACTTAATGCCGAATTTTCTCGCAATGTCCTTTATAGGAACCATCGTGGCCTTTTCTGCGATTTTTTCAGCATCTTGCGGCTGAATAGACATATTTCCCCTTTCCCCCTAATCACGAAGGCACGATCAAGGGTTCGTTCTTCTATGATAAAATTATAAGATAACTATTGAGTTATATATTATAGACAATGGGCTTCTATATGTCAATCCTTTTGTGCGGGACAATCCCTAAAAAACTCGGCGCATCCCAGGGAAGTCTTGCTTGATAGGACGAAAGGTCATGCGGTGGATCGGTGAGGGGCCATATTTTGAAATGGCTTCAAAGTGTCTTTTTGTTCCGTATCCCTTGTGATATTTGAACCCGTAATGTGGATAGGCCTTATGATACTTTTCCATTATTCTATCTCTAGTCACCTTTGCAATAATGGATGCGCAAGCAATAGACAGACTTTTAGAATCTCCCCCGCATATATTGACTTTTTTGCAAGGGATCTTTAGCTTGAGATTACCATCAATCAGGAGAAGATCAGGCTTTATCCCCAAGCCCTTTACTGCTTTCTCCATCGTTAGGATGGTAGCCTTGTAGATATTCAAAGAGTCTATTTTCTTTTCCCCAATAATACCTACGCCAAAGAAAGCTTTTCTTCTTATCTCATCGTACGCTTTGAGCCTGGCCTTGGGGCTTAAAACCTTCGAATCGTCGATTCTGTTTTTAAATTTGACCTTTAAATCCTTTAATACAACGGAAGCAGCGACAACCGGACCCGCAAGGGGGCCTCTTCCAGCCTCGTCTACTCCTGCAATGAGATGATAGCCTGCTTTACGCGCCTTCTTTTCGTGGTAGAGCAGCTTCCGATTCGGTTTTAACTTTGTCAATTTTTTCGTCCACCTTACCTTTTTTACCAACCTTCTTCCTCAGGTAGTAAAGCTTTGCGCGCTTTGTTTTCCCCTTTTTCTTCACTGTAACTTTGTCCACGCTTGGGGAATTAATCGGAAACGTTCTTTCAACACCTTCGCCGTAGGATATTCTGCGAACCGTAAATGAGGCACGAATACGAGATCCTTTTTTTCCAATTACTATGCCTTCGAAATCCTGTATTCGGGTCTTTCCTTCTTCCTTAATTTTTACACTGACAACAACAGTGTCACCGATGTCGAATTCTGGCATTTCTTTCTTTGATATCTTTGTTTCAAACTCACTCAACTTCTTCATTTATTCCTCCTTCTGCAAAGATCGGGCCTTCTGACCCTCGTCCTTTTTATTGCTTCGTCTTTTCTCCACTTTTCTATTTTCTTATGATTGCCTCCGAGAAGAATCTCAGGCACCTCCATGCCATTAAAAATTCGAGGCCTAGTATACTGAGGGTATTCAAGTAGGCTCTGCTCAAAAGATTCCGTGTGCGGTGAATCCGGATTACCCAAAACGCCTGGAATCAACCTTGCAATCGCATCTATAACAATGCATGCAGGGATTTCACCGCAACTGGTGATGTAATCACCAACAGATATCTCATCGTCAACAAAGCTGCGTATCCTTTCATCCACGCCCTCATAATGACCACATACAAGTACAACGCGTTTTAAACCGGCTAGCTTCTTAACAATCTCCTGATTTAACCTTCTGCCCTGCGGCGTCAGCAACACGATGCTTGTTTTCTTATTTTTTGAACGCTCTTTCCTCTTTGAAATATCTTTCAGTGCGCGGAATATGGGCTCAACCTTCATCACCATGCCACCGCCACCCCCAAAAGGTTTATCATCAGCTGTTCTGTGCCTGTCTTTTGTCCAAGTTCGTAAATTATGTAATTTAATTTTTAAAAGTCTTTTATCCCGAGCAATCTTAACGATGGACTCAGTTATCGGACCCTTGAACATTTCAGGGAAAAGCGTCAACACATCTATCTGCATATCAGTCTTTCCGAGAGCTGCTTATCCTGTCTGTATTTTTGCTTTTTTAAACAGGCTTCGAACGGTTTCCGTCGGTTTTGCGCCGTTCTTCATCCAGTAAAGCGCACGCTCTTTTTTAACGCTAATTGTGCTCGGTTTTGTTTTCGGGTCGTAATATCCTACTTGTTCAATGAAGCGGCCGTCCCTCGGGCTCCTCTTGTCGGTTGCAACAATTCGCCAAAAGGGCTTTTTGTTTGTTCCCATTCTCTTTAATCGTAATACAACTGCCATGCTACCTCCTTTTAGGTTTTTTTATAATCTAGTCGTCCTTTATGCGTTTAATTCTGGCGCCTACCTTGGATAACTTCTCCTCAATGCATTCATATCCCCGATCGAGGTGATAAATCCTGTGCACCTCGGTCTTGCCCCTAGCAACGAGACCGGCTAAGACCAGCGCAGCTGATGCCCTCAAGTCAGAGGCCATGACACGGGCCCCACTCAATTTAGCCACACCGCTTATGACTGCGCTCGGACCTTCAAGAAAAATTTGAGACCCCATTCGGTTTAGTTCGCTGATATGTATAAAGCGCTCAGGAAATATCTTTTCTGTTACCACGCTAATTCCGTTTGCTACACACATAAGGCTCATGATCTGGGCCTGCATGTCGGTGGGAAAGCCTGGATAGGGCAAGGTCGAGACCGAAACCGGGCTCAAATCCCTCTTAGCCCTCTTGACCAGTAATCCCCGTTCTGTTTTCAATATAAGACAATTTGCTTGGCGCAAGACATCAATGACAGCCATTAGATGTGACGATTCTGCACCTTTCAAGTGAAGACTTCCTCCGGTAATGCAGGAAGCGATCATATAAGTGCCTGTTTCAATGCGGTCGGGCATGATGCGGTGCCTTGCTCCATGCAACGATCTTACGCCTTTAATTTTTATGATAGGCGTGGAATATCCCTCTATTTTTGCGCCCATTTTAATTAAAAACTTTGCTAAATCCGCTATTTCCGGTTCGCAGGCTGCACAGTGAATCACACTTTCGCCGCGTGCGAGTGTCGCCGCCATCATGACATTTGCTGTTGCAAGAACACTTGAGCCAAAATGCCCACCAAGGTAGATGTTGGCACCTTGCAATTTTTTTGCCCTCGCCACAATGTAGCCTCCTTCGATCTTGATTTCTGCTCCGAGTGCCCTGAGCCCTTTGATGTGGAGATCAATAGGCCTTGGGCCAATGACACAGCCGCCTGGAAACGAAACCTTTGCCTTCTTTTTTTTTGCAAGAAGAGGGCCTAGGACACAGATCGAGGCGCGCATGGTACTTACAATGTCGTATGGGGCAGTAAAATTCTCATAACTACCACTTTTTCGAACAATCGCCCGCTCTCCCAATTCCATGTCGACGCCGAGAAATGACAGAATTTCTGACATCGTAAGCACATCCTTAAGCTGGGGAATATTATCTATCATACACTTATCGTCAGTTAAAAGGCACGCTGACATAATAGGAAGACAGGCATTCTTTGATCCGCTTATCCTTACTTCCCCTTTGAGCGGTAATCCGCCTTCTATAACAAGCTTATCCATTACCTTGCCTTTGCCTTTACTATTCGCGTAATTCCGTTATAATCCTTAAAAAACTCCAACCTTGAGAATCCGTTCTGCCTTAAAATATCGTTCACGCTCTTTGATTGATCATATCCAAGCTCCATGATGATAACGCCATCCCTTTTTAGCATCTCTGAAGCACCTTTTAATATTTGCCTATAAAACTCTAACCCATCTTTTCCTCCGTAAAGAGCGATTAAAGGTTCGTGCTTAACCTCATCGGGAAGTGTCCCCATATCCGACTCAGAAACATACGGTGGATTAGATACGATAATATCAAAGAAAGCGCCTTTTTTGAATGGGCTCAATAAATCACCAGCAATAAAGGATATTTTATTTCCAGCATCGAGACGCTCGGCATTTTTTTTTTGCTTCCATAAGTGCACTTATGGAGATATCTAAAGCTACAATTTTACTTTGTGGCAAATACCTTGTTAAGCTAATTGCGATATTTCCGCAGCCAGTTCCTATATCCAAAATGCGCGCCTTGGGATAAGATACTGCCTCCTCGATTACCTTTTCCACCAATAATTCGGTTTCAGGACGAGGAATTAAGGTGTCAACAGTAACCCCAAATTCGAAATCCATAAAATGCGTAACGCCTGTTTCGTATTGCTTCGGTATGCCCATCTCTTACTTGATGTTTCTTCTTTTTTTTCGCTCTGCTTCCCTTAAGGTCTCAACAATTTCATCTAAATCACCGCTTAGAATAGCCTCTAATTTGTGCAAAGTAAGGTTCACTCTATGGTCGGTTACTCTTCTGTCCGGAAAGTTATATGTCCTAATCTTCTCTGACCTATCGCCAGATCCTACCTGAATTTTTCTGTCCTTCGAAATTTTATTATGTTGGTCTTTTGCAAGTTTTTCATAAAGACGGGTCCTAAGAACGCGCATTGCCTTTGCCTTATTTTTATGTTGGCTCCGCTCATCCTGACACGAAACCACTAGGCCCGTCGGTAAATGTGTCATTCTTACTGCGGAATCTGTTACATTTACATGCTGGCCGCCTCTGCCGCCTGCCCTGAACACATCTATTTTGAGGTCCTGCGGCTTTATGGTAACATCGAGTTCTTCTGCTTCCGGAAGCACGGCAACGGTTGCCGCAGACGTATGGATTCTTCCACTTGCCTCGGTTGCCGGCACCCTCTGCACCCTGTGGGTGCCGCTTTCGTATTTCATTATGCTATAGACATTATTCCCGGCAACGGAAAAAATAATTTCCTTGATCCCGCCTTTTTCGGTAGTGCTTAAACTTAAGGTTTCGATCTTCCAACCTTTCTTTACTGCGTATTTAGCGTACATCTTATAAAGATCGCTTGCGAATAACGCAGCCTCAATGCCTCCTGTTCCAGCACGTAACTCCATTATGACATTTTTTGCACTATCACCATCCTCGTTCTCAAAAACACCATCCTCAAGTTGTCGATCAATCTCTTGCATTTTTTGCTTAAGGTTTTGTATCTCTTCCTTAGCTAATTCAATGTAATCCTTATCGTGATCCTTCACGTTAATCTCACTTGCGAGGATGTCGATTTCCTTCTTTATGTGAAGATAGCTTTCATACTTAGATGCAAGAGGTCTGAGCCTTGCCATCTCCTTGGCATATTGCCTGTAGGCGGTTATATTCTGGATAACTTCGGGATCAACCGTTAGTTTTTCCAGCTCTTTATACCGATTCAATATCTTATCTAATTTTTTGAACATGATATAGGTCCTGTACAAATATTCGAATTAACCAGTCTTTTCTTCCTCCGGCTTCGATTTAACAGATTGGTCAATATCGTTTAATTCTTTGGTCTTTTTCTGATCTATTTTTTTCTTTTTTTTCTTCTGTTCTTTGACCTTTCCATCGTATCTTTTCTTAAACTTTTCAACCATGCCAGCTGAGTCCATTAGCTTCTGCTCGCCGGTGAAAAACGGATGGCACTTGGAACATATATCCACCCGGATATTCTGTTTCGTGCTGCGGGTATGTATGACTTCTCCGCAAGCACATACAATTGTGCATTCCTTGTATTGCGGGTGTACCTTCTCTTTCATCGCTATCTCCCCTCTTTGTGGTTATTTATTTGTTCATGCTTTTCAAAAACTCGCTATTCGTCTTGGTTTTCTTCAGCTTCTCGACCAATAACTCCATTGCCTCGGCCGGATTAAGATCGGTAAGGGCCTTTCTCATGAGCCATATCTTGCCCAACTCCTCCTTCGGAATAAGCAACTCTTCCTTTCTCGTATTGGACTTCTTGATATCTATTGCAGGATAAATTCTTCTCTGGAAAAGGCTGCGGTCAAGTTGAAGTTCCATATTGCCCGTTCCTTTAAACTCTTCAAATATGACCTCATCCATCCTGCTACCAGTATCGACGAGCGCCGTTGCAATAATTGTGAGGCTTCCGCCCTCTTCAATATTTCTGG
>JABMRN010000107.1 GCA_013202515.1 Candidatus Omnitrophota bacterium
CGCCTTTGGAATATTTATCAATATTTTTTATAAAAACTTCATCCCTTTCGAATGAATACTGATAAAATTTACCGACCTTGCTTTTATAACTATCTAAATTCCGGACCTCGGGGTTAATGTTCGCAGGCATTTTGTACCAGCCGGCCTTATCCCTAATAAACTTCACAAATTTCTTTGTCTGAATTTCGCCTTCTCTGTTCTGGTAATAATCATAAAGACGCCTCGTCAAAGAAACCGAAAAAAGTTTATCAAGAACACTTAAATCATCGGACAGATAATAAAGGACTCTCTCGTCATCGGCCTTAAAAAGATTATCGGCAATATGGTGTTCTGCATCAAAGATTTCTTCAAAAAATACGTCCTTCTCAACGTTATCGTACTTATCGAGGTATTCTTTATATGTTAAAAGGTGTGGATAATTGCTCAGATCTATCCCGCAGGATTTTGACTTTCTGAAAAGGTATTCGTAAAAATCAACTCCGGATATATCCTTTTTCTTAAACTCAATAGATCTTTGCACAAGAGTGGCAATCTCGGCCTTCGACAGCTTCTTTGTCAGAATATCAAGGAGGATTTCCCGCTCTTTTTCAGCCCGTTTAAAGTTTATCTTATCTTCTTCTTCGATTAAGGTTAAAAGCTTAGCGACATTTGTATAGCTGTTTATATCTATCTCGTTATCTAAGGATACCTTTTTAAGGTATAGAACGTAGTCTTTTAAATGATTCTTGTTATTATCGTATGCGGCCTTTTTCTCGTCAAGATCCTTTGTCTTATCAGAAAACATACGGCTCTTTAAATTCTCAATATAATGACGTAGGACATTAAGATACTTATCAACCTTCTCCTTGAAGGTAAGGCTCTGCCTGTAAACATCGAGATTCTTATCATAAAGCTCGGGCTCTTCAAGCCCCAATACACGAAGCTTGTCGGGGTTTTCTATGGCAAAGAGGTCCACGCCTGTAACGCGTCCTTCCCTGACAAAATAATCGGCTATCTCGGTTCTTAACTGTATGTCGGGTAAACTTGTAAATATAGAATAATCATACTTTCCGGCGCCACCTTCAACAGTAGCAAGATCAACGCCATACTTTTGATTGAAATAACCGACAATAGACTCTATGCTTTTTTGACAGGAGTAATTACAATGCGCATCCTGAATATAGATTACAATGGGTTTGTTAGTATCAGCGATGTGGGTTTCTTTAATATATCCGAGGGACAACGGCAATTTAATGGAAGCTATATCTGATTTAAGCAGGCCTGGACTACTGCCCCCACCTCCCATACTGCTTCCAGTAAGTATGGTTTTATTGGGCAAATCATAAGCCCAGGCCGTATTAAATAAAAAAGCCATAGCTATCCATAGAGCCATGGCTTTATAAACTATAGTATGTTTAGATCTGGAAGCATACATTTTAATCACCCCTAGTACGTATCTAAACTTATTAAATACCCTTAAAAACGTTGTCGAAAAAAAACCTATGTTACCACTTATAGGTTCAATATAAGTATGCCATAAAATACAGGCTAAAACAACACCTATTATCTAACTTTTTTATACCTAAACAATGTTGAGTTATGTACGACTAGGGGTAACTGGCTATGACGAAAAGAGTTATAATTCCATGCACTATTTGATTAATCTGCAAGAAAAAATTTGACAAAATGTGAAATTAGATGTATATTCATATATAGTTATTATACATAATTCCTTATTCCTTATAATAAACGGAGGGTGTATGAAAATAGGCCGGAAATTAAAGATACTGCGAAAAGACAGGGATATGACTCTGAAAGAGCTGTCTAAAGAAAGTGGCGTTGCTATTGCTACCTTAAGCCGTATAGAACACAATATAATGACTGGTACCCTTGCATCACATATGTCTATATGTAAGGCACTTGGAGTATCGCTGGCTGATTTTTACAAGGAAATAGAAAGCGACAGCAAGACTATATCTTTCATCAAGGGTAAGGAAAAACATGAATCATTCGTATATCCTAAAAAATCAACAACTGAAATATTGACAACTAAGGTTATGACTAAGAAGATGATGCCTCTCCTCATCCGGGTTAAGAAAGGTGGTCAAACGCATAAAGAGGAAAATAGCCCGAGTACCGAAAAATTTATTTACTTATTGGAAGGCAGTTTATCAGCAGAAATCGGAAAAGAACAGCATAAATTAGGCACGGGTGACAGTCTGTATTTTGATGCATCTCTGCCACATGTACTTAAGAATAGCGGTAAAAGTGAAGCAATCGCAGTTTGCGTGATGACACCCCCAGCATATTAGACCACAATACCTTAACGCCTAAAATCTACCTATTATTCTTCTTGTATGTCTTATTTTTATTTTTGTTGGTAAGAATTTTACCTTTTTCGAAGGCGAGCACAAAAGCGCTTACAACAATGGGGTCAAATTGCGTTCCGGAACATTCTCTAATTTCTTGGACAGCAAATTCTGCCATCTCACGTTGCCGATATGGCCGGTCAGTAGTAATAGCATCGAATGTATCACAAACTGCTATAATCCTTGCAATGAGTGGTATCTCTGTACCTTTTAGTCCTTCGGGATAACCCTTACCATCATATCTTTCTTGATGATATTTAATCTCTTTGGCGATATCCTTAAGTTCCTTAATAGGCGTCAGAATAGCTGCTCCCACTTCGGGGTGTTCTTCAATTTTCTCTCGTTCTTTTTTAGTAAGCTTTCCCTTTTTGCTTAAAATGCTATCAGGGCATCCAATCTTTCCTACGTCATGTAACAGAGATGCTATATGTAATGTTTCTCTAAAGTTATTATAAGCTCTTGCTTCTGGTATGTCTTCAAGCTCATCAGCAACACCAAGACCATAGTACGTCACCCTTTCAGTGTGGCCATGGGTATAAGGATCTCTTGCATCTATTGCAGTAGCAAGAGCAATTGCAGTATGAATAAATATTCTGTGCTCCCGTACATATAAATCTTTTACTTCATCTACTTTCTCTTGTAGATTCTGAATGAGCTGGGCATTTGCTATTGCCATTGCCGCATCGTTGGCAAGGGTCATGAAAAAACCAATTTCCTGTCTAGTAAATTTCTGTTTAGATATTTTAGCACCAAGCGCAAGAACGCCTATTAAATCTTTTTTGTAATAACATGGTATACAAACATCGGCTTTTATAAGCTCCATTTGCCTTAAGACAAGATCTAATAGCTGTTCCAAATCAGCGTCTTGTTTGAATGCTTCTTTATTTTTGAGAAGTACTTTTAAATCACCGTAGCATAGCGTTCCTGTGTCTGAAACGAGGTAATTCTGTCTTTCAGAGAATATTTTTATAAGTGGGTTTTCAAATGTCATCCTTATGAAATTAACAGGTATCTTAACTCCTTCTTCACCTTTACTATCTATTAAAACAAATGCGTTCTTATTTTGCTTATATAACAATACAGCGGTGTGTGTGGTACGAAGCTGTTCGTCTATAACCTGGACTATCATCCTTATAAG
>JABMRN010000108.1 GCA_013202515.1 Candidatus Omnitrophota bacterium
GAAATAGAATCATATGGAAAAGAATATTATTCTAAAATTTATAAAATCCCAAAAAGCTTCTCTAATTATATTTTTTATAGCTTTTTTTATTAGAGTAGTTTTTGCATTAATTAAGAATAGCCCTCTTTCCGGTGACGAGCTATTTTATGAAACTACGGCATTAAATATAATGTCAGGTTATGGTTATTCAATAGGGGGGCATTTGACAGCCAGGATTCCTCCTGGGTACTCTATTTTTCTTAGTTTTGTTTATTACATATTTGGCCATCATTTTATAGCTATTAGAATTGTTCAGGCGATTATAGACGCTTTAATGTGCGTAGTGATATATAGGATAGCGAGGAAGCTATTTAATGAAAAAGTTGGTATTTTAGCTGGAATTTTATGTGCGGTGCACTATTTTTTCTTAAAAGCAGTTCAATTAATAAGACCAGATACCTTGCAGATGTTTTTTATAGTTATTTCTGTTTTGTATTGGATAAGATGGAAAGGTAAGTTTTTTAAAAAAGACGCTATTCTATTAGGTTTATTTTCTTCCATAGCAGTTATGCTTAAAGCAAATATAGTTATCATGCCTTTTATATTTATTTTGACAGAGTTTTTTAATATTATTAAAAATAAGAAGGCAAAGATCAGTATTTTTTTTAAAAGTGCCATAATTATTATACTAGTTTTTTCATTGCCTATTATCCCATGGGCAGTTAGAAATTATAAAGTTTATCACGCATTTGTGCCCTTGGCTACAGATTCAGGCACAGCGTTGTACTCCTCATATAACCCTCCTGAAGGAAAGAAATTCGGAATAATACCTGATGATGTTGTTATGAGAGATGCGAAGAAAATAAAATCAGAAGTAGAGAGAAGCAGATACTTAACATCTAAAACAAAAGAATACGTATTGAATAATAAGAAAAAAGTTATGAGTCTTTTATTGTATAAAACGTTATTTTTCTGGAGTATCCTTGATTGGGAGACATTGGGAGATGGAAAAGGGGTATATAATTTTTCTTCAGCATTTATTTTGTCTTTAAGCATATTGGGGTTAATTATTTTAAGAAAAAGAATAAAACATTTTGTTGCAATAGTTATTCCTATAGTTTACATGTTTCTATTGGCACTTATTTTTCAAGGATTGCCCAGGTTTCGTATGCCCATAGAGCCTTTTTTGATAATATTCGCTGCTTTTTCTATTAGCTATCTTTTACACAAATTTTCTAAAAAGATAGTCACTTTTTTGCTGTTAGTATGGTTTTTTATAAATTTTACTATATTTTTATATACCCCTTATGTTTATAAAACATGTAGAATCATAATGAAAAATTTGCAAATATGGTAGGAAAGCGAGGATAAAATGATCTCTGTATTCGGCTCTAAGGTTGGAAATGAAGAATTGGAAGAAATTAAAACAAGTATTCAAAGCCAGTGGCTGGGTATAGGCCCAAAAACAAAAAAATTTGAAGAAGAGATTGCTTTAAGATTAAAATTGCCATTTTTCGCGATGCTTAACAGCGGATCCAATGGTTTATATATGGCTATGAAACTATTGGATTTGCCGAAGAATTCAGAAGTAATTGTTCCTTCATTTACATGGATTGCCTGCGGCCATGCTGTAGTATTGGTTGGGTGCAAACCTGTATTTTGCGATGTAGATATGGAAACCCATAATATGACGCCGGAAACTGTCAGCTCTTGCTTGACAAAAAGAACAAAGGCAATAATGGCGGTTCATTACGCGGGCAAGCCGGTTGACATGAAAGGAATCATGAATTTAGGTTTGCCTGTGATCGAGGATGCCGCGCATGCCGTTGATTCCAAGATAGGAGATGCGTATTGCGGATCAATGGGTGATATAGGGATATATAGCTTTGATGCTGTTAAAAATCTCAGCATAGGAGAGGCAGGAGGCATTACAGCAAAGAGAAAAGAGCTGATAGATAAGGCAAGATTTTTAAGATATTGCGGTATAGGAAAATCCGGTTTTGAAGCGTCTGTTTCTAAGGGGAAATGGTGGGAATACAATGTCATTGATTTTTTTCCAAAAATGATTCCCGATGATATAAGCGCCTCTATAGGGTTGGCACAGTTAAAAAAAATAGACGCGCACCAGGCTATTAGAAAAAGAATGTGGGAAAGGTATCAAAAAGAGTTTTCTATGGTTAGCTGGTTAGATTTACCGAAAGGCCCGGACAAAGGCGAACAACATTCATATTTTACGTTTTGCGTCAGATTAAAAAATGGGAAGAGAGATGGATTCGCGAGGTATCTTTATGATAATGGAATTTATACTACCCTTAGGTTTCATCCTTTGCATTTAAATGCTATATACAAATCCAAAGCTAAATTACCGAACTGCGAAGAGCTTAACAAAACTGCTCTAAATATACCTCTACATCCAGGGCTTGGCGATAAGGATGTAGATTATATTGTAGAAA
>JABMRN010000109.1 GCA_013202515.1 Candidatus Omnitrophota bacterium
CAGTCATAAGGCCATGGAATTTACGGGTGATGCAATTCGTTCTTTGGGCATGGATGACAGATTCACCATGTGCAATATGGCTATAGAGGCAGGCGCCAAGAACGGTATAATGGAAGTCGATATGGCAACGCGTAAATACGTAAAGAAAGCCATTCGCGAAAACAACCCAAAGAGAAAAAAATTCAAGGAATATTTTAGCGACAAAGATGCAGTCTATTGTGAGAGGAAAGAATACGATGTTTCGGATATTGATCCAGTGGTTGCGATGCCGCATCTGCCTAGCAATGTAATGCCGGCCCATAAGATTAAAGATATTAAGATTGACCAGGTAGTCATAGGTTCATGTACAAACGGAAGAATAAGTGACCTTAGGCTTGCGGCAAAGGTTCTTAAAGGTAAAAAGATAAAGCCATGGGTCAGATTAATAGTTATACCAGCAACTCAGGCTATATACACCGAGGCAGCGGAAGAAGGACTTGCTAAAATTTTTGTTGAGTCAGGCGGAGTATTTTCTACTCCAAGCTGTGGGCCGTGTCTCGGCGGACATCTTGGCATATTGGCCGAGGGCGAGCGGGCAATCGCAAGCACCAATAGAAACTTCGTGGGTAGAATGGGGCATCCGAAAAGCGAAGTATATCTTGCCAATCCTGCTGTTTGTGCGGCAAGCGCAGTAAAAGGAAAGATCTGCCATCCGGAGGATGTTGTTTAATATGATTTATACAGGAATTGTACATAGATTTGGCGATAACGTGAATACGGATGATATAATACCTGCACGATATCTGCATACAACGGATCCTAAAGAGCTTGCTCGACACTGTATGGAGCATATTGACCCCACGTTTGTAAAAAAAGTCAAACATGGAGATATAATGGTTGCAGGAAAGAATTTCGGATGCGGATCTTCCAGAGAACACGCCCCGATAGCCATAAAGGCCTTGGGCATTTCATGTGTGGTTGCTGAAAGCTTTGCTAGAATATTCTTCAGAAACGCAATAAACATGGGGCTAGCTATTGTTACATCAGCTGAGGCCGCGGCTAAGATAAAAATGGGAAATAAAATTAAGGTAAATTTAAAGAAAGGCGAAATAAAAAACCTTTCAAGGAAAGAAAAGTATCCATCAGATGTTTATCCGCCGTTTATAGAAAAAATTATACGTAGAGACGGGCTGATGAACAGCATAGCGGGGAGGAAAAAATAATATACCATGAAGTCATATAAGATAGCTGTAATACCGGGAGACGGAACAGGCCCAGAGGTAGTAAATGAGGGACTAAAGGTTCTTGACGCCGTGAGCAAAAAAGCAGGCTTTAAATACGAAAAAGTAATGTATGATATGGGCGGAGAAAGATATAAAAGAGCCGGAGAGGTTCTTCCGGATTCTGTGCTTGAAGAGCTACGAAAGGTAGATGCGATTTTCCTTGGTGCAGTCGGTCATCCGGATGTAAAGCCCGGCATATTGGAAAAAGGCCTACTTCTAAAACTACGATTCAGCCTGGAACAATACATAAATTTAAGGCCTATAAAGCTTTACCCCGGCGTGTGGACTCCCTTAAAGGATAAAAAGCCTGAAGATATTGATTTTGACGTTGTGCGCGAGAATAACGAAGGTCTTTATGTGGGAGAAGGAGAGTTTAAGAATAAAGGCACTCAGGATGAGATTGCCCTTCAGGTTTCAAGAAATACCAGAAAGGGTGTTGAGCGCTGCGTAAGATATGCCTTCGAGTATACAAAAAAAAGAGATAAGAGAAAAAAGCTCACGCTTTGCGGCAAGACCAATGTTTTGACTTATGCCTGGGATCTATGGGAGAGGACCTTTCAAGAGGTGGCAAAAGATTACCCTGACATAAAGACTGACTATGCCCACGTGGATGCTACTTGTATGCGGATGATAAAGAATCCCGAATGGTTTGATGTTATTGTTACAGATAACATGTTCGGGGATATAATAACAGATTTAGGGGCTATGATTCAGGGCGGGATGGGAATCGCAGCCGGCGGCAATATTAATCCCAAAGGCGTTTCCATGTTTGAGCCAATAGGCGGATCTGCGCCGAAATACACCGGTAAAAATGTAATTAATCCTCTTGCGGCTATTTGTGCCGGGATGATGATGCTTGATTTTTTGGGTGAGAAGAAGGCGGCATCCATTATAGAGAAATCCGTGATGACGGTTACGCCTAAAATGAAAAGTATGTCGGCTGGTAAAATGGGGTATTCAACAAGCGAGGTAGGTGACTTCGTGGTTAAGCATTTATAAAAATAGGATTAGAGGTATGAAGAAAAAAGCTAAATATAACGTTGCGATAATGGGGGCGACCGGAGCGGTTGGAGGCAGATTTCTTTCGATATTGGAAGAAAGGAATTTTCCAATAGATGAACTGCGCCTGCTTGCATCTAGTAGATCCAAAGGAAAAAAGATTGATTTTAAGGGCAAGAGCTATCCTGTCAGCGTTTTATCTCACGATTCATTTAAGGGAATAGATATTGTTTTATCAAGTGCTGGTGCCACAAGAAGCAAGGAATTTTTACCCAGTGCTGTCAAGGCAGGGGCAGTGTCGGTTGACAACTCAAGTGCCTACAGAATGGATAAGGATGTGCCGCTTGTAGTTCCCGAAGTAAACGCACATGCGATTAAAAAAAATAACGGCATTATTGCGAATCCCAATTGTTCGACTATTCAAATGGTCGTAGCGCTTTGGCCGCTACATAAGGCTGCGAAAATAAAAAGGATAGTTGTCTCGACCTATCAGTCTGTATCGGGTGCGGGTCAGAAAAAAATACTGGAGATGGATGCACAGGTTAAGAAGCTCGCTAAAACTAGCGATCAATATCGTATAGGCAAACATTCCATCGAAAAAGAATTCATTAAGGAACTCCAGTACCAGATTGCCTTTAATGTATTTCCACATATCGATGTTTTTCTGGAGAATTCCTATACCAAAGAAGAAATGAAAATGGTGAATGAAACCAGAAAGATCATGGAGGATGATTCTATTCAAGTTACCGCTACTTGTGTAAGGGTACCTGTGTTTTTTTCACATTCAGAAAGCATTAACATCGAAACCGAAAAGAAGCTTACGAGGAAAGAGGCGCTTCGACTTCTTGAAAAAGCCCCTGGTATAAAGCTCATAGATGACCCCTCAAAGAGTCTCTATCCTATGCCTCTTGATGCAG
>JABMRN010000110.1 GCA_013202515.1 Candidatus Omnitrophota bacterium
AGGATAAAACATCCAAAATGGGGAGGACAGACTTTATACCAGTTATATAGCCGGGCGTATACACCGTGGAAATGGCTGCGAAAGTTGAAGGGCATTGCTGACGACGAAGGAATTTTATTTTTTGCTACGTCTTTTGACAAGACTGCGGTAGATTTTCTGGAATCATTAAACGTACCAATTCATAAAATTGCTTCTTTCGAAATGGTCGATTTGCCTCTGGTGGAATATGCTTCAAGAACAAAAAAGCCGCTTATAATATCTACGGGCATGGGAAGTCCGGCAGAAATTAAAGAAGCTGTTGGTGCTGCGAGAGCTGCCGGTTCAAAAGAAATTATTTTATTAAAATGTGTCAGCAATTATCCTGCGAGGCCTGAAGATATGAATTTGAGGATGATCCCGCATATGAAGAAAAAATTTCATTGTGCAGTAGGTTTGTCGGATCATACTCTGGGCATAGGAGTCTCAATTGCCGCTGTTTCTACGGGTGCGTCAATAATCGAAAAACATTTTACGTTATCCCGCAAAATAAAATCACCGGACAGTTTTTTCTCTATTGAGCCGCATGAGTTAAAACAATTGGTGATGAATGTAAGAATTGCAGAAAAAGCTTTGGGAAAAATTAGCTATAATCTGACCAAAGGAGAAATGAAAAACAAGATTTTTAGGCGATCAATTTTCATTGTTAAAGACATTGAAAAAGGCGAAATATTTACAAAAGAAAATACGCGGTCTATAAGGCCGGGCTATGGGTTACCTGTAAAATATCTAATTGATATATGGGGAAAGAGAGCGAGAAGAAATATTAAGAGAGGGGTTCCATTAAGGCAGGACTTAATAAAATAGAACCTTTTTTGTTTTTATAAGCACTATCGGAGGCCCAGGTTGGACAGAACAATTGTAACTTACGAACCTGATAATTCATTAAAAAAAGGGTACTTATCTATTTTTCGCGAAATATACAATGAATTCAAAAAAAACAGATGGCTTACCCTTCAGTTATTTAAGAGGGACCTTTTTACTATTTACAAACAGTCTTTTATAGGTATCTTTTGGGCATTTATCATTCCTCTTGTAAGTGTTTTAACATTTATTATTCTAAATAGGGCAGGAGTATTTAATATCGGGAATATCAACGTGCCTTATCCGATATTTGCCATATTAGGGATAGCATTCTGGCAGCTTTTCTCGACTGGCTTAATCGCGGGTTCAAACGCTATTGTAAAAGCAGGTTCAATGATAATCAAGATCAATTTTTCCAAAAAATCGCTGGTTCTTGCAGCAATGGGGCAGTCTGTCGTTGCATTTTTTATACAAATTGTTTTAGTAACAATTCTTTTCGTTGCTTATCGGATTACTCCGGCTAAGGAATCAATTTTATTTTCGCTAGCTCTGATTCCTCTGATACTCTTTACACTCGGCCTTTCATTTATATTAGCACTCTTGAACGGCATCATGAGGGATATCGCAAATGTGCTTTCTGTTCTTATGACTTTTCTCCTTTTCCTGACACCTGTTTTATACGCAAGATCAGAAACAGGGCTCCTTGCTAAGATTACAGATTATAACCCTATCTATTTTTTAGTTTCTGCTCCGAGAGATTTAATATTAAGAGGGAGTATATGTGAATGGAATGGATTTTTGCTATCAGCTGTATTCTCATGCGCTATATTTATAGTGTCGTTAATAATCTTCCATCTTACAGAAACAAGAATCGCTGAAAGGATATAACATGGATGAAAGATTGGCTATCAAGGTACAAAGTATATCAAAGAAATATTGCAAGACGCTCAAAAGATCGATGATCTATGGCCTGATTGATATAGGCAGAAACGTTTTAGGCTTAAGCTCACATTCAGACCGTTTGAGGAAAGGTGATTTTTGGGCACTGGATGACATTTCCTTTGAGCTTAGAAAAGGAGAGGCCCTCGGCGTTATTGGGTCTAACGGTGCGGGGAAAAGTACCCTTCTTAAGCTCTTAAATGGCATATTTTGGCCAGATAAAGGCAAGATTCAGATACGAGGCCGGGTGAGCGCGTTAATTGAGGTAGGCGCAGGTTTAAATCCACTTCTTACCGGAAGAGAGAATATATACGTAAATGGAGCAATTCTCGGAATGAACAAGAAAGAGGTAGACAGAAAGTTTGACTCGATAGTGGAATTCGCGGATATAGGTGATTTTCTTGATGCCCCGGTCAAGCATTATTCCTCCGGTATGGTGGTGAGGTTGGGGTTTGCTGTTGCGGTCCATTGCGAACCAGATATTCTTTTGGTTGATGAAGTTTTAAGTGTTGGTGATGCCGCTTTCAGCGAAAAATGCATGAGGCGGATGAATGAAATACGTAAGAAAGGAACTACAATTGTCTTTGTTTCTCATAGCCTCTACCGCATTGAGGCCTTTTGTAACAGGGTCCTGTGGCTTGAGAAGGGAAGATTTAGAAAAATGGGGAAGGTTAGGGAAGTAGTTAGCGATTACATTGATGACCAGCAGAAAAAAAGTTTTTTAGATAGCAAAGATAAAGAAACAATGCGCGAGGAGAATAGTTCTAAATTACTCATAATAGAGCGAGTAGAATTGGCAGATTTGGATGGCAATATAAAAAATGAATTCGAATTTAGTTCTACAATGAACATTCGCATTTATTATAATGCGCTGAAGCGAATAGATTATCCCTTATTTAATCTTAAGATTTCTTGTGGAGACCAGGAACTGGTAGATGCGGGCATGCTTATAGATGGTTATGGCCCCGAATACGTAAAAGGAAGGGGTATCATTGAATGTCGACTTGCTTTTCTGCCTTTTGCGCCGAGGATTTATGATATTGTAGTTTTCGTAAGAAGTAGAGACGGAATTGTCGATATAGCCATGGAAAAAAGCAGCACAAAATTTAGCATCAAAGAAGACAGGAGCGGGAATATCCCGATGAATGGCCCAATGGCATTGGCGCTTATTAAGCAAGGGGGGCCCGTATATATTCCCCACGAATGGAGTGTAGATAATGAACGAATCGACACAATTATTCAACGCCAAGATGTCATGTGAAAAGTTTTCTGATGAAGACGCGCCCTTTTACACAGACAGAAATAGCGGAAAGCTGAAAAAAGAACTTGCGCAGCACAGAAACTGTTTGCTATGCAGTAGTTCCTTGCAGGATCTTTATCTTGAGAAAGAGGGGTTTTCTTTTGTAAAGTGCAGGGATTGCAATTTAGTTTTTGTCAATCCAATATTAAATGAGGAAGATACAATTAGCCTATATGAAGATGGGAAGACGATAAATAATGAAATTGATGTTTTGTTTAAAGAGATGAATGAGCGCGTTAAATCTTTTGATATTGCTTTCAAGGAAATTGAGAAATATATCAATATAGGTAGAATGTGTGATATTGGCTGCGGCGCGGGGGCTGCGCTTCAAGCGGCAAAGAAAAGGGGATGGATCGTTGAAGGTGTTGAACCTTGTAAAAAAGCAAGGAAATTGATATCTGAGAATTTTGGGATAACTGTTAAGAATGAACTGCTTCACGAAGATACCTTTGCTGATGGGGAGCTTGATCTAGTCACGGTATTTCAAGTAATAGAGCACCTTGTTAATCCAACAAAATTTCTTAGTCGAGTTTACAAGATACTGAAGCCGGGCGGAGTATTGTATTTAGATTGCCCTAACATTGATTCGTTAAGTTGCAAACTTTTCAGAAAAAATCACGTCCATTTTAGCGGCAGAGTTCACCTAAATTATTTTACACCCCAAACAATAACCAAAATGTTGGAATCAACGGGGTATAAAATAATATATTCCAAAACACGCGTACTTGATATTACAATTTCGGATCTCTTTAGGGCAATCCTGAATTTGCATCCCGTTCATAGAGAGGGCAGCAACAAGGTTCCTAGGGTATTTCATAAGGCATTCAATATGTTTGATTACATACTGAAACCACAATTAGAGAAACTTATAATAAAAGGAAAGATAAAAGGAAGCTATTTAACCGTTATGGCAAAAAAATGACAAAAATACTTTTTATAAAAAACGAAGGACAACTTAAGCATATTACACAATTGCGAAAAGAACTTTTAAATTTTCACGAGATCATTGCGATTACTCCTCTTTTGTGGCATAAGCTGCAGGCCGAAGGCTATAAATCAAAGCTTGCTTCTGAATTTTTTTCAGATAGTGACTTAACCGAAGTCATGAATCAAGCCAGCAGCCTTTCGAAAAGCTGGTATAGTTCTTTCAAGAGATTCCTTCGCTTTAAAGACATAGATCTCGGAGAGATAATAGGTTGTGGTATGGGCATATTTTTTAGAGAAATGTTAGCCGCATCTAAAATAATAAACCGAATCATAGAGGTTTACAAACCCGCACAGATAACTTTATTTGCTGATTTAAGTACACCCTGTTCGGATGTATCGCAAAAGTGCCTTGAACATGATGTGTTCGAGGCCGTGGCAATTTTTCTTTGCGAACAACGCAATATTCGAGTCCAGAAGTTATTTTTGAACGCAAAATATCAGGTCATTCTAAAGAAATATTCTCAGAGAATCAAATTAAAAACAAAAGAAATAATAAAGTCAATTCCGATTTTAGAAAACTACTGCCTGTCTGCTGTCAGATTTGCATTACAGCTATTCAATCTTCGCAATGCTGGACATTATGATAACCGAAGGCT
Organism: Candidatus Omnitrophota bacterium; assembly: GCA_013202515.1. Lineage (GTDB taxonomy): Bacteria > Omnitrophota > Gorgyraeia > JABMRN01 > JABMRN01 > JABMRN01. The sequence continues at coordinate 4,663 of JABMRN010000110.1, forward strand.
TCCTTTAAAATCATTTCATAAAAAGAAAGGCAAAAAACTTTTGATGTGCTATGGCTGGGGACCGCAGATACCCTTATTGTGGACTATTGCCCGTATGTTTTCAGAAATCCGCCCCTATCAAACCTTAATTTTAAATGGATACCCATTTTTGAAATTTGACGAAACTAGGTCTGGACTTGAGATTGATGAATCATTGAAATTTACAGCTATTGATGACGCGAATCCTTTTTTTGA
>JABMRN010000111.1 GCA_013202515.1 Candidatus Omnitrophota bacterium
AAATTCTTGCAAAAACATAGGGTCTTTGCTATGGTAGGGGTGTCTATACGTTAGTTTACTCTAAAGGGAGAGAGGACATTTGTTTATTATGTACGACTAGGGGTGACTAGAAAAGTCTCTTTTCTTCCCCTTTTAACAGGCGGGATATATTGGTTTTGTGCTTGTATATACCTATGATACACAGGATAACAGCAAATACAATTGTGCTGAAAGGCCTTTTTAGTAACATAACCGCAATTGGCATGGTTAATGCAGCGAAAATTGAAGCAAGAGAAACATATCTAAGTGCTAAGAAAACAAATATCCACATCGCAAATGATATAAGGAATACTATAGGCATTATAGCGAGTACCACACCTGCTGTCGTGGCCACCCCTTTGCCACCTTTGAATTTTAAAAAAACAGGCCAAACGTGCCCCATAATAGCCGATGCACCCAAGAGAAGCTTGTAGCTATCGGGGGTTAGGGAATTGCTATTGATACTAAAAAATATGGGTAGAATGACAACGGGCAAGTAACCTTTAAGCATATCGATAAACAATGAAATAACTCCAGGAACTTTACCAACTACCCTAAAGAGGTTCGTAGCACCAACATTCCCACTTCCGTAATTGCGTATATCTATACCCTTAATGAGCTTTCCAAATATATATGCAGTTGGGATGGATCCTATTAAGTATGCTATGACAATGGAAATCGCTAGATTTATCATTTGCTATGCCTTCTCCCCCAACAACTTGCTGCCTTTTGCAATGTAATGTAGGCATGAAATTACTGTAAACAAAATCATTACATTCCATATTATGGGTGCCTGCTTAAACTGCATAAGAACAAGAACTACAGTGAGCATTTGTAAAAAGGTAGTGATTTTGCCAAAATAGCTGGGTTTTAAAGCGATGTTTCCCTTTATTGTATGAATAAGCAAAGCCCCCACGAACAATATTGCGTCTCTGGAAATAACAATTATCGGTACATAGATGGGAATTTTAAGAATTCCTGTCGTTCCTTTCACTGCCGCAAAACATACGAAAGCGCTTATAATGATAATCTTGTCTGCTATGGGATCGAGCATAGCACCTAATGTTGTTTTTTGATTGAACTTTCTTGCAATATATCCATCGAGTCCATCACTTATAAATGCCAACAGAAAAACTCCTAGAGCTATACTTTCCTTTGAGTAAAGTATGGAAGCAATAAAAAAGGGTGCAAGAATTATTCTAAATACGGTTATTTTATTTGCGAGATTCATACGCGGTTACTTTCCAACCTTTATTTCAATTTTATTGTTTTTGATATTTAAGACTTCTATTATTGGTTCGTTGGTATTGGATAGTGTCTTTGATAGCTGCTCGATCGTGCCAAAGTACCTTATGTCCAGTGCCAGTACATTATCCCTAAGCGATCTCTTGCGCACTGCTCTGACTTCTCTAAGCGGATTCAACACATTCATAAGCGATGTAATGTTTTCCTCCGACGCATTTACGCAAACAAGCTGAATCAATATAGAGCCGTAAATCTCTTTTCTCCAGAACTCGGCAATCCTGGCCGTTGAGAATTTTGATACTTTTTTTGCGACGGCCTCAAGAGCTTTTTCGGATGCAGCACTTTTTTCAATGGCTTCAGCCGAAGCAACTAAATTCCCATAGCCAAGGACCTCACTATCAGAAACTCTAATGGGTTTTACATCTGATCTGGAATCATATGCAAAAGGGGCTATCTCTTCGACCTTGCCCAAATCGTTATAATCACACACTATGCGGCCTACGATGATAGTATCCGCACCGTATTTTCTTGCTATCTCTGTGGATCTCTTAGGATTGGCGTAAAATAATGTTATACCGTCAACATTTATCTTATCTTTTCTGCCCTTGTTTGCTACGGTAAAATTGTTGGCTAGGAAATATTCTTCGATTATAGCTTGGCCCATTAGGCGTTCTTGCTTTACGCCATCTACATAATCATCAACAAGCACCATAACGCTCGGATAGTTGGATTTTTCTTCATCAAGGGCTTTGCCTGTTCGCGTATTGACGATAAAAACGATCAATGTCAAAGCAAATATAATACATGCGGTCAGAAAATAAGTATGAGTTTTGCGCACAATAAGCCTCCTGTTATTTAACCAGCCTTATCCTGTTTAATGGCCACCAGATAACAAATACCTTGCCTGTCACATTCTGTTCCGGGACAAATCCCCAGAACCTAGAATCTACAGAATTAGCGCTGTTATCCCCCATTACAGAATACGATCCTGCCGGTACCTCGATTGTCTTGCCGCTAGCTCCGTAATCACCGGCATTATAGTAGCTAAACTTTTTCACCACAAACGGCTCGTTCAATACCTTGCCGTCTATATAAACATCTTCGTCCCGGATTTCAAGCCTATCACCTGGTAGACCCACTAATCTCTTTACAATGTATCTCGGAGAATACCACTTAAGACGCTTCGTATCCTTATTAAAAAAAACAGGTCCTAAAATTCTAATAAATTCACCTTGGGGTTCCGGATATTTTGAATCCGTGACTGAAACAAAAACTATTATATCTCCCCTTTGAGGTTTTCTTACCTCGGGAGTTTTAATACACGTAAACGGAATCCTTGCCCCATATAAAAACTTATTAACAAAAATTCTATCACCTACTTTAAGCGTCGGGTACATGGAGGTTGACGGAATCTTAAAAGGCTGTGCAATAAATGTTCTTATTAGCATAGCAAGAATAATAGCTACGCAAAGCGGCTTGATCCATTCGGTCCACCAATATTTCCATGTAAAAAATCTGCTTTTCATGTGACCCTTTCTTTTATGTTAAATTTTCAATGCGGCCCAAAATGCCTTCTGTGGTATCTCTACCTTCCCGAAACGCCTCATCTTCTTCTTGCCTTCCTTCTGCTTGGCCCATAATTTTCTTTTTCTGGTAATGTCGCCGCCGTAACACTTGCTCGTGACATGTTTTCCGACGGCACTAATGTCTTCACGCGCAACAATGTTTCCCCCGATCGATGCCTGAAGAGCAATCTTAAAGAGATGTCGTGGTATTTCCTCTTTAAGCTTTTTGAGAAGTGCGCGCCCCTTGGCCTCAGCCTTGTCTCTGTGCACCATAAAACTTAAGGCATCACAGATCTCAGCATTTATGAGGATATCTAGCTTTGCTATATTTGTTGGTCTGTATCCTACTATCTCATAATCCATAGATCCGTATCCGCGCGATAGCGATTTTATTTTATCGTAAAAATCCGTTATGATCTCGGCAAGTGGCATTTCAAAAATAACCTCTACTTTTTTCGGATCAAGGAAATTGGTGCTTATATATTCTCCACGCCTCGACTTGCACAACTCTATCATATCCCCGAGATAATCCTTTGGAAATATGATATGTATTTTTACATAAGGCTCCTCTATATGTTCTATTGTTTGAGGGTCCGGATACTTGGAAGGATTATCAATATTATTTATATTACCGAATGTATCGTATATCTTATAAATGACACTGGGGGTAGTTGAAATAAGATCTAGCTCATATTCTCTGTGTAATCTCTCCTGTATAATTTCAATATGAAGCAATCCAAGAAAGCCGCATCTAAATCCGTAACCAAGGGCTGCGGAACTTTCTGCTTCGAAAACGAATGAGGAATCAGAAAGCCTAAGCTTATCTATCGCTTCTTTTAGAGCCTCATAATCCTTGGTATTCGCTGGATATATGCCGCAAAAAACCATTGGATTAATTCTCTTGTATCCCTTAAGGGCAGTCTTCGCAGGGTACTCAGCGCTTGTAATGGTATCGCCAATGATTACCTCTTTTGCGTTTTTAATGTTACAAGTAACGTAGCCAACCTCGCCCGCAGAAAGTGAATCCACCCTAAAAGGCTTTGGGTCAAATATACCTGTCTCTTTAACTTCGTAGGAATTACCCGTATTCATCATCTTGATTCTCATGCCAGGTTTTATCTCGCCGTTCATTACACGGGTATATATAATTACACCTCTATAGGTATTATAAGAGGAATCAAAAATTAGAGACTGAAGGGGGTTTCGCTCATCGCCTTTTGGCGCAGGAATATGTTTTACAACGGCTTCCAATATAGCCTCGGTGCCGGTTCCCTCTTTGGCGCTTGCTCGAATTATTGATTCTGTCTTTAATCCCAATATATCGCGTATTTCTCTTTCCGTTCTGTCAATGTCAGCATTCTGAAGGTCAATCTTGTTGATAACAGGTATTACACAGAGATTGTGCTCAAGCGCAAGATATAAATTTGCTACTGTTTGGGCTTCAACTCCTTGCGCTGCATCCACGAGAAGAACTACCCCTTCGCATGCTGCTATGGATTTCGAAACTTCATAGGAAAAATCAACATGTCCGGGTGTATCTATCAAATTTAATAAATATGTCTTGCCATCCTTCGCCTTATATTCAATCTTTACAGCGCTTGCCTTTATCGTTATGCCCCTTTCCCTTTCCAGGTCCATGTCATCTAAAAGCTGATCCCGAAATTGTCGTTTGTCCACTGAGTGAGTAAATTCCATGAGCCTGTCGGCAAGTGTAGATTTACCGTGGTCAATATGGGCGATTATTGAAAAATTGCGTATTAGATTTTTGTCCATAGTCTCGATTTATAATTCAATTAATTCCCATGAGCCGATCGTTGGCACCATGCTCCAAATATCTGTCGGGTCCCCCTTTATCAAGTAACACTTGATTAGGGATATTATTATCTCGTGCGTCACTAGACAAACTACTTTGCCCTTGTATTTTCCTAAAATTTTTTTAGTAACGATGATCGTTCTTTTGTAGGCATCTTTCATACTCTCCCCTTTTGGCGGCTTTGCCAAAATAGGAGAAGACTTCCATGTAGAAAATTGTTTCTTGTATCTTTTCTTAACATCGCTCACACATAGCCCCTGCCAAAGCCCCTGGTGTAACTCGTTCAGGTCTTTCATCTTTTTAGGACTGAGCTTATGTTTTTCGGCTATTATTTTGGCGGTTTCCGAACTTCGTAACAAACAGCTCGAATAAACTGCTTTAATTTTAAACTCTGTCAGCTCATCTGCTATCCTCATGGCATCATGCCTGCCTTCCTCATTAAGAGGAATATCTGTCGTTCCCTGAATACGGTTTGACTTATTCCAATCGGTTTTTCCGTGACGAACAAGTATGAGCGTGGTCATTTGTTAAATCCTTAAAGCAAACTTCTTGCCGAATTCTACCAGCTTAAGTGCCTCTTTCTCGCTGTGCGCCTCGGAGTAAATGCGAAGCTTCGGTTCAGTTCCAGAAGGCCTCAACATGAACCAAGCACCATCTTCGAGAATAAACTTAAATCCGTCGTAAGATTTCGTTTCAATTACATTTTTACCAAAGACTCTGTCAAAAGGCTTTTTCCTTAAAGCTGCTAGAAGCTTTTTCTTTTTTGCCAACGAATAACGGAGATCAAGCCGTTTGTATACGTATATTCCATATGTTTTATTTATCGATTTTACAATATCCTCGAGCTTCTTCTTTCTCATTGCCATCATCTCGAGTATAAGAAGGCCCGATAATATACCGTCCCTCTCTGGTAGCCACCCCTTAAACGCCACGCCCCCGGTTTCCTCACCGCCTAGGAGTATGTCGTGTTTATCTATGATCTCGGCAATATACTTAAACCCAACGGGCGTCTCGTAAGTTTTTAATCGGTATCTTTTGCTTATCCTGTTTATTAGCTCTGTTCCGCATATTGTCTGGATAACCCCGCCCTTAAGGTGTCTGTCTTCCAGAAGGTGCAGAAGAAGAAGTGTCATAACCTTGTGGCCACTCAAGACCTCCCCATTAGGAAGTATGACCCCTAACCTATCGGCATCACCGTCTGTGGCAAGCGCAACGTCGTATTTTCCATTCTTGACTACTTCGGCAGTGCTTTTTAAATGAACTTCATTGGGCTCTGGGCTTCTTCCGCCAAAAAACGGATCGCGGTCACCGTTTATCGTCTTCACCACGTTATTTGTCCCTCTTAAAATATCCTCAATATAATATCTGCCTGTACCGTTCATGCTGTCAACAAGAATCTTTAGTTTTGACTTTTTAAGAAACCTCATTCTGATATACTTTTTTACGTACCTAATGTGTACAGAAACGATATCCTCGATTTTTATAAGCCTTTTTTTTACGGCCTCTTTTCTATCAATAAACCTTACCTTTGTCTTATAGAGCCTTGACTCCATGATGTCAGTTACTCTTTTCCCAGCTGATCCACCGAAATAGGCTTTAAATTTTATGCCATTATAGGGCGCCGGGTTATGACTTGCGGTAATCATTACTCCACCAATAAGCTTCTTTCGTCTTATGTAAAAGCTCACCGATGGCGTAGGCGTCTGTCTATCCGACAGGATAACCTTAATGCCGTTTGCCGCCATAACGCAGGCGATTAATTCGGCATACTTCTCCGAAAAAAATCTCGTATCATAGCCTATAACAAGAGCAAATCTTCTGCCGTAAAGCTCTGAGGTCCGCTTGTTGATCTTCGCCTTCTGCATTTTGACGTAATCCGCCATAGATTGCGCGACAATTTTTACATTTTCAAAGGTAAAATCGTCACTTATAACCGCCCTCCAACCGTCGGTGCCAAAGTGAATTTTCTGCATTCCTCAAATCCTCCTTTTTTGCTATTTCTTTAGTTGTTCTATAGCTTTCCTGTAGTCACTCTCTCCGAATACCGCTGTACCTGCTACCAAGACATTGGCACCAGCATCTATCGCCTTTTTCGCAGTCTCTTCGGTAATGCCGCCATCGACTTCTATATCCCCGGAGTACCTTTCCTTAAGTTCTTTTATTTTAGGAAGTACCTCCAGCATAAATTTCTGTCCCGCAAAACCCGGTTCCACTGTCATGACCAAAACAAGATCTAAATCAGAAAGATATGGCTCTATGACCGATGCTGGCGTCTTCGGCCTTATCGACATACCGACTTTTTTGTTTAGCTTTTTTATCTTATCGATTGTTTGCCGCGCCACCTTACATGCCTCTGCGTGAAAGGTAATAATGTCAGCGCCTGCCTTTGCAAAAGCCTCAACGTGGGAAATAGGATTCTCTATCATGAGGTGAACATCGAAAGGAATGTCTGTCGCAGCCCTTATCGCTTTCACTACGCACGGACCTATTGTGATGTTTGGAACGAAAACCCCATCCATGACGTCAATGTGTAGCCAATCTGCGCCTGCTTTAACTACATCCTTGATTTCACGGCCAAGATTCGAAAAATCCGCGCTTAGGATGCTTGGGGCAATTTTAGTTTCTCTTGTCATTTCTAACTCCTTCCTGCCATCATGCTATAAACACGTGATATATCTTCAGTCGTAACAATACCAACAACCTTGCCTCCTTTTGTAACCGGCAAGGCCTTAACTGACCTCTCCTGCATAATATTCTGTACATCATATAATGTTTCTTGATCCCTCACCGAAGGTATTTCCTGCCTCATGCATGAAGAAACTAATCCATTAACGCCGTATTGATGTATCCCGTTTACGACATCCTGCCTTGTAACAAATCCCAGCATTCTATCACTTGGGCCAATCACCGGAAAATCTTCCTGGTGCGAGTGAAAGATCAGTTCTAAAACCTTCGCAAGGTTAGCGTCAGGAGCTAGCGTTAAGAAATTTGTTGGCAATATATCTTTTACACGGAATTTTCTTAAGACTGCTCTGACATCTACGTGAACTCCTTCGCTTGAAGCGGCCATATAAATAAAAACTGCAATAATTAGAAGTATGATCCTGCCATGCATTAACCCAATGTATCCAAAAAGTATTGCAAATATATGCCCGAAATTAACTGCGATTTTCGTTGCTTTTCTAAACCCTAATCTTTGCGCAAGCAATGATCGTAATATTCGCCCCCCATCCATCGGAAAAGCCGGCAACAAGTTAAAAATAGCAAGAATCAAGTTTACCCAGTATATTTGGCAAATCACAAATCCATACTTAAAATCTGCTGGCATATATCCCGTAAAAAAACTACCTAGAGCACCAAAGAAAACATCCGAGCCAAACAAAGTTCTTAACGGAAAATAAAATATTACCACAACCGCTATGTTTGTAAGCGGTCCGGCAATGGAAATAAAAAATTCCTGATAGGGTTTTTCTGGCATCTTAGCCATTGAAGCAATTCCACCTATCGGAAGAAGCGTGATTTCTTTTACGTTAATCCCGAATTTCTTGGCGACAAGGCTGTGTGCAAGCTCATGAAGCGTTACAAAGAAAAAAACGGCTAGAACAAAAAAGAAAAACCTGCCGAATACAATAAGAAGCAAAAGAAAGGTAACATGGACATTTATAGAAATGCCCGCTACCTGTGCAATCTTAAATGAACCTCTCACTTTTTATACCCTCGTTATTTTTTTGATTCTGCTTTCCTTTAATCCCTTTTCGGGTCCAATTGCAGCAAGGTTCATGAGGTCTTCTCTGAATATCTTGCATGCGGCCTTTTTAATATCGTAAGGCTGAACACTTTCTATGTGCCTAAGTATTGATTTTACGCTCGGAATTCCTTCTTTTGTCATAACTTTGTCGCCCAACCAAAGCATGCGGGAGGAGGTATCTTCTAGTGCAAGCAGAAGCTGGCCTTTATAGTACTCCTTTGCCCGCTTAAGCTCCTCATTTGATACTGCGT
>JABMRN010000112.1 GCA_013202515.1 Candidatus Omnitrophota bacterium
AAATAGGCCGCTTTAATCGCAGTTAATTCAAAGCTATCCTTGTAGCCGAAGACCAGCACCATAAGTGAATTGTGCGGAGACGCATTCACTGCATCGGCCAATTCTTTCATAAAAACATCTTCTTCCATGTTCTGAATTTTTTGTATTTCCACTTCCCCTTTTCTCTTTAAACGAGCAGGCAGTACCTTGCCTATTTTTATGCTTGGATCGATTTTAACGCTTAATATCCCGGACGTAACGCCCTTTCCCAATTTTGGTAGATATGCCTTGGGAGAATCCCCTTGGCCTTTTATTTCGCGTGCAGACACATAAAAAATATCGGTCACCCTGTACTCACCCTCTACTTTGTAGGGAATACGTCTATATAGACGATTTAAGTATGATCTGGCCTTCTGAACAGGTATTAACGAACATCCGCTTAAAAAAAGACAAATAAACGCCAAATAACTGAGTACGTACATATTACGATTTCTCATGGTAACAGACTCCTTTCTTATTGTATAAAATTATACCTCTTCTGGAAAATATTACAAGGGTGAGTTTTTTGGTGAGATTTTCAACTATGGATATTTTTTTATTTAAGCGTATCTTTAAACCAGTCAAGCATCAATTCTTGAATTCTATCCGGCTGATACTGGATAAGCCTCTCAGCATGAAGCCCGCCTTTTATTATTTCGATCTTCTTCTTGGAAACTGTAGCATCGTATAATTTTCTAGAATGAAGGTCTTTAACTACCCAATCCTTTTCTCCGTGTATAAAGAGGATGGGCACATCTTTTATTTCGCATATTATTTTTATAGGCTTTTCTTTGGGTATAAGAATGTGATCTGTCCTTGCGCCTTTCCCTTCCCACTTGCAGTTTATATTATCCATTAAATCGGAAAACATCCCAAGTTTCCAAAAATGAAAATTTATCATCTTGAAACTTGTCGGGCAGCTTATCAATATCATGCTGCCTATTTCATCTCTGTCGACCGCTGAATTTACTGCTGCGGCAGCACCTAGAGAAAAGGCAACAATACCTATTTTTTTATAACCCTCTTTAACTGCAAAATCTAAAACTGCATCCACGTCCAGATGTTCTTTAGCCGACCATGTATATTTTCCGCTGCTATCTCCGTGGCCTCTAAAATCGAATATAATAACGTCGTGTTCGGAAGAAAGCAAATCCACTGTTTTCTGCATCCATCTGTTCGATTTACTGTTGTAGAATCCGGGGCAAACTATAATTACAGAATCAAAACCATTTTTGTGAACTTCATAAGAAATTGCTACGCCGTCTTTGGCATTAAGTACGCCTTCTAGAATGTCCTCGGACAGAACGCTAGACTCGGCTACTATAAAAATAACCCCAATTACAAATATAATTAAAATTAATCTACTCATAACGTTGTCACCATCATAAGGCTCTCGTTTACTGCGGCCTTTCTTCTATTATCCACTTTTTTACGTCATCCGCTTTGGGAATGCGTCCGGAACACTTCATCTTACCATTAATGCGCAATCCGGGCGTGTGCAATATTCCTGCATCCACTATTCTTGCTATATCATCAACCTTCTCTACGCTTATGGGGAAACCTAACTCGCTAACTACACCTTTCACAACCTTCTCAACCTGTACGCAGCGATGACAACCCGATCCGAAGATTTCTATTTTCACCAAATCCTCCTTTTTCAACTTACAACAAACGTCGGCACCAAAAACCAAAATACAAGTCCTGCTATCACCCCGCATATCCACATAAGCGTTGTGTAAACAACCGGAATCTTGGGACTTACGATTTTACATACACCCAGTATCGACGGCAGACTAAGCGCCGGCCCTGTTATAAGATGGGCCATCGAAGCACCCGTTCCCATACCTGACTCTAAAAGTCCCCTTACAAGAGGTGCCTCCACAAGGCTGGGTGCGTACATAAGAACACCGATGGCTGAGGCAAGCATAATGGGCAAAATTCCTACTCCAAGGTACTTCACTATAAAAGCGGGCGGTAAAAATGCCTTGATAAGACCTGCGAACAGAACACCTAGCAATATGAGCGGCAATACCAGCTTTACGAACTCCCATGAATAAAGAAACATATTAATTATTCTCTTTACATAGCCTTGCTTTTCTTCTGATCCCGGGATCTCTTCCTCAATATGGATAGATTTTGGTGCAGGGATTTTATCCTTCATAATTTTTTCGGTAATAAATCCTACAGTGACTCCGGCTAGCATAGCAAATATGATTCTTGCTACGGTAAATTTCCATCCCAAAAGGGCCAAGGTCAATAAAACTGCTGCTGGATTAAACGCAGGCGCTACCAAAAGAAACGTAAGAGACGGGCCTAAGCCTGCTCCCCTTCTGTAAAGCCCACCAAAGATAGGAATGATGCTGCATGAGCACATCGAAAGCATGGGACCACCAACTCCTCCTATTAAATACGGAACGGGGCCTCTTCCTGAACCCATAAGCTTAATTAGTTTATCCTTTGGAACGAATTCTTGAAGTGCGCCCGCTGCAATAAATGCCAAAAGAAGACAAAGCCAGGATTGTTTAATGTATTGGATTATTGTAACGATTATAAGCATGTATATTGGAATGCTTTCCTCTTTTAAGAGTTCAGCGGTAATGGTATCTGTTTTCTCTAGCGTAGTCTTGTACCCCTTCCATGCCCCGCCCCATTCATAGACGAATATAACCGCAAAAATTAATACTAGCATGAAAATCGCAAAAATCGCTCTTTTGTCCACAATAGTTACCTTTCGTTTAAAATCTTACAACAGCCCCCTTTAATCCTTATTGCTTTAATATTAACAAGGGCATCACTTATTTTTTTGTGCGCCGAGTTAACGATTCTTGAAAAAGTGGGACGCGAGATTCTCATTCTTTTTGCCGCCTTATCTTGTTTTAAACCTTCGAAATCGGCTAATCTCACCGCCTCAAATTCATCCAAACTTAAAACTGCGCTTTCAATTTTTCCTAAAGGCTTGCACAGCGGCTTGAAACACCTCTCGCCAGGCTCACTCTTAACCAATCGCGTTTTCTTGGGTCTCATATAAACTCCGTTATGAACATATGTTCATTATTATACTATTTTCTTTGTGCTATGTCAAGGCGTAGAGGAGATTTCATAATTACTGGCGTACTTGGCGGGATATAAATACAAATCCGGGACAGATCAAACTATTTTTTAGTGACTGTCCCGGATTATCTTATGCGTTATTAATGATTTTTCATCATGGGGCATTCCTGCTTAGAATCCATCATGCCCTTATGCATGTGCTTTTTTACTGACTTCCTATAGATATCCTTCATCTTGGCTTTTTGCTCTTCGTTTAAAACATTTTTTAAATCGATATACGAATGTGCAAGATACACCGATTTTTCCTTCTTTAAATCATATTTCTTTTCAATCAACTGCGTTAAGACCGCTTTGTCGGCCGGATCTGCACACATCTGTTCTTTGATATCTACTTTAAGCATGTCGATTTCGGCATTCTTTTTTATTAGATCCTTGCGAACCTTCTTATTCAGGCTGTTGACCTTTTTAATCTGGTCAGCCGAAAGCCCAAGCTCGTCTTTGTTCATAAGAATCTTCTTGGCCTTATGGGAAACTTTACTTTCAAGGTCCCCCTTCCCCTTCGAACCTCCGTGATATCCTAAGCACAGCTCTGGCATAGCAACGCCTAGAATCAATAAACACGATAAAACCGAAACCAATATAGTCCTTTTACTCATTACGCACCTCCTTTTAGGTTATACATGTATCTTACCTAATACCAAGCGCAAATGCAATGGTTGCGAGCTGGCTTTTTGAAATACTAACCTATGGGGCTAATTCCCCTGTTTTACAGACATGTGAATATTTCTTGGCGCTTTCTCTTACGGTCCTCTTATAGGTATTATAATCTACCTCAATGAGCCCGAAACGGGGACTAAAACCTTCATGCCATTCAAAATTGTCTAATAGCGACCAATATAGATATCCTATTACCTTTACACCCGAGGAAATGGCCTTATGAATGAACTTTAGATGTTCCCGAATAAATTCCCAGCGCTCATTGTCCTGAGTAGTGCAGATACCATTTTCAAGAATAAATATAGGTAAATTGTATTTTTTTAATTTTAAAAATAGGCGATAAAGTCCTTCGGGGTATACATCCCAACCTAAATAATTTTTCTTTATATCCGATGTCTTCTTCATGCATATGTCTGTTAATAATCGATACCTATTAAAGGATTTTACATCAGCCACCTGACGTGTATAGTAATTTAGGCCTATAAAATCTAAAGTCTTCTCACGAATCATTTTTTCTATAACGGCAAAATTAAATATTTTGTTTCGTAACTTAACGGCGAGTATATTTTTAAAAGAGCAGTCTATGGGCTCGAAGCACTGCATGTTCTTAGAAACACTTACGTAGGGGGGTTTAAGATTATTTTTTCTATAAATATTATGTATACTCCTATAAGCTAAAATATGCGACTTGACAAAAACATTGCCTATTTTTTCTAAATTCGAAATGCTCTTTTTCATAGGCGGCCAGATTCCGATAACGTAAGCATGGTACGAATAAACCATTGGTTCGTTTATTGTTACCCAAAAACGTACTTTATTGCAAAGTGCCTCTACTATTTTCTCTGTATACCGCAGGAAATATTCAGGTGCTTTTTTATGAAGCCAACCGCCTTTATCGGTAAACCACGCCGGGTTGGTAAAGTGATGTAATGTTATAACGGGTTCTATGCCGCGTTCTTTTAAGGCAGTAACAACATCTACGTAATGAGCTATTTCTTTTGAGGAGAACTCCCCTTCTCTAGGCTCAATGCGGCTCCACTCTATTGATAGGCGGTGTGCATTATGACTAAGAGATTTGGCTAAATCAAAATCTTCTTTATAAAGTTCATAATGACGGCAGGCAAGTCCTGATTTGTATTTTAATTTACCTTCCTCTTCCCACTGCCACCAGTCACTCAATCTATTACTTCCCTCTACCTGGTAGGAGGAAGTTGCCGCACCCCAAAAGAAATTATCCGGAAATTTAAGCATTATTCTTTCGGGTAAGCTACCGGCTGGGTAAGAATAACTTTCTGAGAATCTTTGAGATTCATAATTTTTTCAAGGGCAGGTTTATCTACCCATC
>JABMRN010000113.1 GCA_013202515.1 Candidatus Omnitrophota bacterium
CTATATAGGTATAGTCCTTGAATGTGTAGGTTTTGTCTGCCCCAAAGTATATCTCCCTGCCGGGTGCAGTGCATTCAAAGTTATAAAAGGTCATATTTTCATAGAAATATATAGGATCTGAGTCAGGTATGCGTTCCCAATAATGCTCTCCAAGTTCGACCCAGTAACTACCAGTATCACCTGTGACCTTAACCTTGTCTGCCTCAAGGGTCAGATGAGCGGTATCAGCAGAGTACCGAAGGATGTCTCCGCGCTCTGTGTTAAGAGTATAAATATCCTGATTTTGGTCTGTATGGTAGATAGCCATGTCACCTGATGTATGGACAAAGTAGGGGGAACCAGTGATAGTCTGGGGCATGTCATAGCCGCCTATTTTTATGATTCCTAACTGGGTTTTTATGATGCCTAACGACATGTCTCCAGTGGCATCAATGAAGATATCGCCACTATCAGTGGCTTCTATGATTCCGGAATTGTGGATGAAATTGCCGGGCAAGGCGCTCTCATAGCCGGCATAGAGATAAATGTCATTTGGAGAGAATATATTGTTTGAAACAGTGAGATTTTCGCTTGCATATACATAAAAGGTGCCTTCAGATATAAAAGAAGCGCCGATTGCTATATTCGCAGCGTTTAAAGTTAAGTCAGCATTTTTTGAGAAAATTATGGAACCCCACCCGCCCGGGGGACCGTGGATCAGAATGCTCGTGCCAATACCTAAGCTGTCTGTAATATCAATGTCCCCAGCGAGTCTATCGATTTGGACATTGGAAGCATCTATCATTACGGGTGTTTCATTGGTGCCGAATCTACCGGCTACTAAAGTCAAATAGTTAGCTTGAAGAAGCACTGCTTCTCTTGTATCCAGAGCGCCGCCGGTTTTCAAAGTGACATCGGCACTTTTTAAATATGTTAATTTAATCGAGTCCCCTTCAAGGGTTACAAGCTCTTCATCCACAATGGAACTGGTGATATAGATGTCTGCTATGGTGCGGTAAATCTCTAGGGTAGGCACTTCTGTCCTTACCAGGAATTCAGTGCCTATTAAGCTTAATGTGCCTGCCCTGATGGGTGTGTTAGTGAGGTCTGCGATTTTACCTACCTGGGCCTCTAAAGCAAGGGACTGTTCCAGATTGTATAGTAATATATCGCCCCTTAGTGTCTTAATAGTACCAATATTTTGTGCTTCAAGCTTTTCGCTGATCTCGATGTTACCGGCCCTATATATATAGTGTGGATTACCGGTGATCTCTGTCGGGGCCCTGGTTAGACCGATTCTTATGGCGCCCTCTTCTACAGCTAATTTCTGTAGCATCATAGTGAGGGATCCGTCTATCTCTATATTGCCGAAGCCCTTTGCTTCAATGGTTGCGCCTTCATGCTGTGTGAAAGAGCCTATACCGTCGGCGTCCTTATCTGCAAATAGTACTATATCACCAGTTAATGAAGCTATATCAGCATACACATCGATGTGTTTATCCGCAAGGATTGTGATATCCTTTTCTGCTGTCATGGCCTCTTCTATTAGGACGTTCTGAGGCATTACGCCTGTTTCCTCATCGCCTACTTCAATATAAGTAGCTTCTATTATAGCTGCTAACCTTATATCATTATCAGCAACTATTAGGACCTTTCCGTCGGAGCCTTCCCATCTCTCGGCCTCTATCTTGCCCTCTAGATTGATAGCATGGTGGAATATGTCGGTTACGCTCTCCCCGTCGAATATGACCACACCGCCGGCTGCTTCTATATTGCCCGTATTCTTGATCTGGTCTGTAATGGGGTTTCCGTAGGCGTCAAATATGGTTTCTGCGACCTCTTCTTCTATGGCTATTGAAATAAGGCCTCCACTCTCTATTTGGAGGCTTACAGCGTCTCCGCAGGCAAGGGCTATTTTGCCCATTGGAACGGCTATTGTGCCGTTATTCTCTATAGCGCCCGCTATTAGGGCTGCAAAACCGCCCTTTGTAGTTATGTTGATAGTACCGTTATTAACGAGTAGCCTGTCAAGCTCCTCCTGAGAGAGCTTTTTAAATAGATAATTGCCATCTAGGAAATCCTGGTTGTCTATATCCCTTGTTGAAAGCATTAAGCTTCCTGCATCTATATTTGCAGTAGGGCCTATATTAATGCCGTGAGTATTGATTAGTACAAATACGCCATTACAAGATAAGCTGCCATCTATGCTACTCATGTCAGGGCCTGTTACGCGGTTTAGGATTTCATCTTGATTGGTTGGAAGCATTACTATAACTGATTCGTTTTGGGCAATGTTAAAAGATGTGTAGTTAATGATTGCTTGGTCAGTTGCATTTATTTGCATGGTGCATGCATCAGGCCTTGAGATTTCAACGCATCCGCTTTTTACTTCATCAACTTCTGGTAAGCAGAATGCAAGCGTTGCGCTAAAACAAAGTAGCACACAGCTGATAAAAATCTTTTTAGATATTGGCATTGTTCTCATTTTAATCTCCAAAATAAAAAAATCCATAGTCAACTTAACTATGGATTATAATAAAATCACTTTCGGCAGTTTGACAACCATAGCATATTGGCTTTAGGTTCGAAACTTTGCGCCACCCGCTTTCACGGGTTTAGCCTTTTCGAGTTACTTATATATATTATATTCAAAGAACTGTACTTTGCTCTATATAAAGGATATCATATATGGCACTTAATACAAGGCTTAGGGAGCAACCTTTTGTATATCTAACATTCTGAACATGAAATGTGACGATAAAGCTAAAATATGTTAGTGTTAAGCCTATAGAAACCTAGCACACAAATAATTGACTTTTATGCTTTTTTAGCGTATATTTAAACTAGAGGGGGTGAGACGAATGAAGATGTTGAAAGTAGCAGGAATATTATTTGTGGTTGTGTGCATGGCATGGTCTGTGAATGCAGAAGAGACAACAAGAACAGTTAAAATCATGAGCATCACAGGTGGTGCTGATGTAAGATTGACTGGACAAGGAGAATGGATTACCGCAGAAGAGGGCATGATTCTTAATCAGGGTGATGTGATAAAGACAGGACCTGATTCCTGGGTGCTTCTCAATGTAAACGGAAGCGGTGAAACAGCTACCGTAGAGGTTAACTCGAGTTCACAACTTTTGATGGCACAGCTTCTCAAGGACACTGAAAAGGGAACTGAGCATACCCTTCTTGATCTTGCAATAGGCGAGATCATGATTACTGTTGAGAAAATACATTCAGCAAAATCAACATTTGATGTAAAGACACCCACTTCAACAATTGGTGTTCGCGGTACCAAGTTCGCAGTAAAGGTAGATGCTTTGGATTAATATATAAATCCCGCAAAGCCAAACATGATAGTCCTACCTGTCTCCAGGCAGGACTATCAACCCGTAGGCCGGTATTTAGCGAAAACTGTTTAAGGGTGCAAAAATTTCAGGTATGTGTGAACATTTGCCTTGTTAAAGAAGGCATTTCTTAGAAATATAAGAAAATACATTAAAATTCCCCTTTTATTGGGATGTGCCATAAGAAGGTGGAATAATCTTTTTGGGTTTAAATAGAAGGCCATAAATAGCCTTCTTTTTGTTTTAAAAAGCTCCTCATTGTTCATTCCGCTCAGGTTAAAACCAGGATTTACATAAGTGAAGCTGTCAAATTCTATATTTGTGTTTTTGCCCATTCTAACAGCGAGTTTATATAATTCTGTATCCGGAAAGGGGTTAGCGATAAAAAACTGAGCTGTGTTCAGCCTTGTTTGTAATAGGAATTCATGCGTATCATCCAGGTCTTTTTTTGTTTCGGTCGGGAATCCTATCATAAAGTATCCATGTGTAAAAATGCCCGCTTTCGAGGTTTTTCTGATTACTTCCTGAAGCTTGTCTAAGTCCATATTCTTCTTTATGGTTTTCTGAAGCCTGGCTGAGCCTGTTTCAGGAGCATAGGTTATAAGGAAGGTTCCGGCTTGGCGTAGTTTCAAGATAAGCTCCTCATCCATCAGATCCCCTCGCACACCGTTAGGGAAAGAGAGCTTAATCTTAAGCCCGGAGCTTATGATAAGGTCGCATATCTTAATGGCCCTTTCTTTATCTAAATTGAATGAATCGTCTATTATCTCGAAATCCCGTATGCTGTAGCGCTCATACAATGCTTTTATTTCACTGAAGACGTTTTCAGGGGATCTGGCCCTGAATTTTTTTCCCAGCATGTTGTGGCAGAATATACATCCATAGGGACATCCACGGGAAGTCATGATCGCCATATAGGGTCCGGGCTTCATGTTGTTAAACCGCCAGTGCTTAAAATATTTCTTGATATCTATGAGGTCCCAGGCGGGAAAAGGCAGGTTGTCTAAATCCGGTATATTCTCTCTTGGCGGGGTGGTGTGGCGAATTCCATTTCGCTTAAACGCTATACCTCTTACTTTGGATATGCTATCTCCTTCGAGAATTGTTTCTACCAATTCACTAAACGTTTCTTCTCCCTCCCCCAGAACTGCGCAATCAATATTCGGATTCTTTAGCACATCATCCGTGCATGAAGTAGCGTGAGGCCCGCCGACTATAATCTGGCACCTTTTATTCTGCTCTTTGATGTTTTTGGCGAGACGGTGCAATGTGCCTGATTCCTGTGTAAAATTAGATATTCCTACTATATCAGGCCTAAATTTAACAAATTCATTTATTGCTTCGGCCGGTTTTAGATAATCCAGCCTCATATCCAGAATCTTTATCTCGTGGTCATATTTCTGCCGCATATATGAAGCTAAATACATAAGTCCTAATGGAGGCGTAACAACGTATGGGAATATATCTAGTTTACAGGTTTTTAAAAGAAGTATTTTTGCCATTTCTCTAAATTTTTTGTAACCCTTTGCCTATCAAGAAGTTAGGTACAAGTTTCATGCGTTTTAATAGTTGAAGTGCGTATTTAAAAAGCTGTTTAAGGAAGAGTAGTTTATTGGGGCATCTCATGAAAAGCCTTAAAAGGCGTACCCCCCTAAAATAAAATGCAAGGTAAGCCCCCCTTACAAGCATATTGATTTCGTCCAGCTGTACATCACTTAAATTAAGCGTCGAAGAATTTGCGCCCGTGCTATAATAATCAGTGTTGATATTGCGGCCCGAATTCTGCGCTTTAAAAAAAATTTCGCTTCCCTTATAAGGGTTAAGCATAAAGAAACTAGCCATATGAAGTTTGGATTTTAAGGCAAAGTCGATGGTTTTTTTCATTTCTTTCTTTGTTTCCCCTGGGAAGCCTAATATGAAAAATCCCCTTGCCATCATGCCCAATTTTGAGATTTGGAAAATAATGTCTTTAACCTTTTCCAGATTAAGATTTTTACGAATAGCTTTCTGGAGTCCTGAGCTTGCGGTCTCAACCGCTACACCAATATGTACAGTGCCGGCTTCTTTCATTTTTTTTAACATTTTTTTATCGAGCAGATCAGCTCTAAGACCGTTAGGGAATGATAGCTTCATGTTCATGCCGGAAGCCTTTATCAGCTCAAGTATCTTTTCTGCCCTTTTTCTGTCAAAATTAAAAATATCATCCCAGAATTCTATTTGTCTTACCCCGTAATTTTTGTAAAGGAAATGTATTTCTTCAAAGACATTTTCAGGATTTCGTGAGCGGAATTTCTTTCCGAACATATTGTGGCAATAACTACAGCCGTAGGGGCAGCCTCTGGATGAAAATACAACCATATAGTTTTCTTTTGCCCTTAGATGTACGAGCTTCGGGTTATGATAGTATTTTCTGTTATCAATTAGATCCCATGCCGGAAAAGGCAAAATGTTGAGATCGCTGATCATTTCTCTGGGTGGGGTTAGGTAAGCGGAACTGTTTTTTCGTAGGGCAAGCCCTTTTATTTGGGTAAGCTCGCTGCCGGAACCTAAGGCGTTCACCAGTTCTAAAATCGTGATTTCACCTTC
>JABMRN010000114.1 GCA_013202515.1 Candidatus Omnitrophota bacterium
CTCTAAAGAAATAGATCCAGAAGCTATTAAGATGCTTATTGAATGGCGTGAATATGGGAGGCCTGTCGTATTGGCAAGCGGTAGAGAGTTTAAGTGGACAGGCGGCGGTAGAGGCGAAGGAATTGATTTTGAAACAGAATTATTAAGAATACATAGATATATTGACGAAAATGAATCTTTACGAACGAAGAAAGATGAAATATTAAGCGGTTTATATGTAATGTCAGAAAACGGCCTTTGTATTTATGATGGAAAAGGCGATAGGCTGAAGAAGGCTGAAGATAAAGTCTTCAGTGAATTAGGCATTACAATAAGCGAAACAGAAAATAAAAGATTAACTGATCTTTTTGCCAATTTGGATTTAAAAGAATATGGATTCCGTGAAAACGAAGTGAGCACATGGGAGAAAGAGCGCTCTTTTACCTTTATTATGGATGAAGTTCAAGATAGAGTGCCAGCGTTTGCAGAACAATTGAGAGAGAGATTTAAAGATGAGCGGGGTATTCGAATACTGGAATTCGATAAAGGCGTAGATATAACATTTTACCCCGCAGATAAAAGTGCGTGTTATGTATTTTTGGAAAAAATATTGGGTATAGAGAGCGATGAAAAGGGAAATATAATTTTCACCGATGATTCATGTCAAAAAGGCGGCAACGGCAATCCGGCTGCTGCTGGAAGAATTGGAGGGCTCTCTACCGACAAGTTTGACCCTTATGACAATCGAATGATTGCGTTAAGTTTAATAAGCGGCCAAACCCCCGGCCTTCGTACACTTCTCTGGGCTATGAGGCCATTGTTGGATAGAGCCCGCGGGAGACGAGAAGCTGCTATAGCTGAATTGCAAGAACGTATCAGCACAGCCGACAGCACAGAAGCTTTTAGTGAGATTATTCAATCTGGATTTAGACACATTACTTCCGGAAACATTACCGTAGAAGCATATACAGATGCCCTGCTAAGGTTAGCAGATGAGTATCCAAGGGCCACTTCTGCAATTGCAGGAGGATTAGCTGAATTGCTGTATGAACACGCGACAAAAAAGCAAAGACGCACCCACAGTTTTACGCGCTACATATCCATGTTCGCTTTAGCCATTCTCTCAATAGGCGCGCTCCTTACACTGCATTACTTTGGCGTGGATGTACCTATTCTGACCCCCGGGGTTAGAATGGTTGACGTAGTACAAGCAGGCGGATGTGGTATGGGGTTTGTGGGAGCGATGATGGCATTAGGTGCGGCAATGAAGGCGGGTGCGGAGGAGGATGAAGCGACTACGGAGGTAAACACGGAAACGGAACCGTCTCGAAGTAAATTCGCTAAATATCCGGACGAAATACTATTAAGAGTGATCAAGCAGGACCTTAAGGCAAAAATAGAGTTAGTGAAGATTGGCGAAAAATTTTATATAAAGAAAACCGCTGGTCAAGCACTTGGCTTCCGGACTTTGGCGCGCTGGCTGCTAAAAAGACGTTACAACGCGCTTAAATTACTACAAGGCATTAATGGCATTCCGGTCCTTTTCGGTGGCTTCGGTCATGAAGACAGCACCTTTTACTGTGAGTTTGTCGAAGGAGCGCTGTTGAAAGATGTTCAGGATGTTCGGGATGACTTCTTTGATAGCCTGCTTGATATAGCTAGGAGCATGTGGAATGTTGGAGTTGCTTATGGTGACCTAGGGAACAGAGGCAACATACTTGTTGGCAAGGGAGGGCAGCCGTACCTTATCGATTTTGAAACTGCCGTTTTTCGAAGAGGCAACATCTTTTCAAAATGGCTCTTTCAAAAGTTCAGACAAGAAGATCTTTACCACCTATACAAGCTTAAGCTAGCTTATAAGCCCGAGCTTACCACTAGCGAAGAGGAACGGATAGGAGCAACAAGTTCCTTTTTGCGTATTGGCTATATTTTACTATATGTAAAGCCAAGAAATCTGATCAGGGCAATTATTAGAAACATATTTTTTGCTTCAGAAGAACCAATGGTCGGCCCTCCAAGCAACACCTCCGAACTCACCAGTGCGCCTGTGGTAAGTCCGGAGGAAGACCGAGGGACGAGGGAAGTTCGGGACAGGTTCGATTCCGAGTATGAACCAGGTTCAAGCAAAGAGGCAGAACCGGCCCCAAGAACAAAAACTATTATTGAAGTATCAAAAAAAGCAACACTTAGTTTCAGGATGCATGCTTTGCC
>JABMRN010000115.1 GCA_013202515.1 Candidatus Omnitrophota bacterium
ATGCCTGATATTCTTCTTCTGTTTTACCCTCAAAAGCCTTCAGATTCATTTCAACAAAATGGTCATGATTGTAAAGATATTCTGTATTATCTTCGAATGCAGCCTTATAAGGCTGCCTATCCCTAAGATCCGGATTTGCCTGTGCCAAGTCCTTAAGGCCTTGAGCTGCTATCATAACCTGTAGATACATTGGTTTTTCACAGAAAAGCGTGCCGTCTAAATCAAAAACCGCTATGCGGTCCTCTTCCGGTACGCACAAGGGGCTGGAAGAATTGCTTACACTTTCAACGAAAGCAATTATTTTCTCTTTTGTGGCTGTGTTGTTCCAGGACGACAACGGAAGAGAAGTGTCCTCCGCCAAGACTGCAGTTGAAACCAACAAGCAAAAACATACGGCAAGAAATAATCTGATCTTTTTCATCTAATAATCCTCCTTTTTTAATACTCAACCTGACATCTTACTGCAATGATATCGGCATCACCTATACCATTCGGATGGGCATGTACGTAATTAAGCATCACTTTCATGTTGGAATTTAAATACCAGTTTAACCCCACGGTTAAATCCCAAAGAGCGCCACCTTTTACGTCGTGGCTGCATAAATCAAGGTACGAATACCTTGCTGCAATTTCCCAGGCTCCTGGAGACCATTCCTTCATAGAAAAATTTCTGATGACTTCGGTGCTGCCAAAAGTCCCCCAGAATTTATTATAATTTCTGTGTTCTCCCGTTAAAAAATAACTTGCATATGCATAAAACCCGTTAAAATATCCGACTTTACTGGTGCCCTTAAGGTCTACAAACGACTGTATGAATTCACTCTGAAGCGAAAATGGCCCGTAAATAAGCGCCGATTCGAGCCCAAGAAGGTTTGCATAGCTTCCGTTAAAGTTGCCTGTATCTACGAAATTGGGCATTAAGTGTATTTCGGGAGGAGAACTATAACTAAAACTTATCTTATCTTCATCT
Source organism: Candidatus Omnitrophota bacterium (assembly GCA_013202515.1). GTDB lineage: Bacteria > Omnitrophota > Gorgyraeia > JABMRN01 > JABMRN01 > JABMRN01. Next base: position 971 of record JABMRN010000115.1, read on the forward strand.
GCTGAATTTCTGAAGCCATAAGCCGCTCCGAGATGGACTAGCTTTGCGCCATCCTCTTCATACCACGGAAGGCCCGTAATACGTGTCGCAAAATTAGCAGAGTTGTTAACGGGTATTGCCTGGTCATCTGCGTTATAGTACGCCGATGATGATATCGTTACCCTTTTGTCAAATGGATTGGCATTAAAGCCTATACCTGTATTCCTGTGTATAGATAAAGCATATGGTAAGCTTCTTTCCAGAAAGGTGATGTGATTACTCGAGGTCATATCTTCCAGACTGAATGGCTCGGTAAATTGCCCAACCCTTACAAGATCAAGGTAGGGAACATTTTTTAATCCTATATAGATATCCCTCATTCCTACTTCACCCCCTGCGAAATCAAGCTGCATCTTATACACTGCTTCCTTGAATAAGCTACCGCTTATATAGGCCCGGGCTCTTCTGAATTCTGCAGGATGTATCATCTTACCAAGGCGTGCCTTTACATCAGCATCTTCCGTAGCCCACCCAAAATCTGCCTGAATTCTAAAACCTGCTTTAAGCTTAAAATTTTCATCCTCTGTTTTATATTGGACGCCGTCTGACCATGTAACAACGAGAGTATCTTTGCCTAGTTCTTTCTTATCTGCTGAAACAATGGCGCCTTTGGCTGATTTTACTGCTTTCGCCGTAGCCTCAGTTGTTGTATCCAGTTCGCCAATCTTTCTCTGCATTACTTCAATAATCTTCTGCTGTTCTTTTATCTGTTTTGCCTGAAGATCAACCTGATTTCTCATGACCTTGAGGTCTTGCTTAAGATCAGAAATCTCGTCGGCTGAGGCGCCCGGTAAAAGACAAAAATTAAAGAGTGGGATTAAAATAATAGCGATTATAATATTTTTCATATGTTATCTCCTTTTTCTGAATTTATACGTATAATACCGCATACAATTTATAAGTCAATGATATTATAGCATCGCACAGTAGCCGATAAAAAGCATAACAAGGATTTAGATCAATACCCCTCAGACAACAATCTTATCCATTAATTAGCTTCCCTTATCCTTATAAAGACGCTGATCCGCTAATTCGAATATTTCGGAATTATCTTTAAATTTATCATTGTAGCTAGCAATACCCGCACTGACGGAAAAGGAAAGAGGTTTCTTATCCCTACGAAAGGCAAATGTCCTCCCGCTTATATTCGATTTGAATCTTTCTACCGCTTCTTTTGCCTGTTTCCCTTTTGTTTCCGGCATTATGATTACAAATTCATCGCCGCCATACCTTATAATTACATCAGATTTCCTAAATGTATCCTTGGCTATTTTGGCAAATTCTTTTAATATAAAGTCACCGGCAACGTGACCTTGCGTATCGTTAATCCGTTTCATTCCATTTACGTCAATTGCAGCAACAGAAAAAATTTTCTTGTATCTCTTGGCCTCATCAAAAAATATTCTAAGCTGCCTTTGGAAAAAATTCACGTTGTAAAGACCGGTAAGCCCGTCTGTCATGGCAATCTTTTCATAGAAACTCTTTCTGTTCAATATAGAATCGATACGGGCAAGAAGTTCCTCCGAATTAAAGGGCTTTATAATATAGTCGTGTGCACCGAGAGAGAATCCCTTAACCTTATCTGGTGTTTCATTCTTTACTGTTAGAAATATAACAGGTATATCTACCGTCAGCGAATCTTCATTTAATTGGGCTTTAGCTTCAAAACCGCTCGTATCAGGCAATATGACATCAAGAAGGATAAGATCCGGCATTATATTTCTTGTCACATCAAGAATATTCTTGCCTTCTTTAGTTATAAAGGTATCATATCCGACGCTTGTAAGGATGGAGATGAGGATTCTTACAAAGCTTTTTTCATCATCAACAATTAGAATTTTCTTCTTTGACATTGACTTAATTCCTAAAGATTCTATCTTCTGCGCTGGCGTTTTACGATTTTTCTTGCAAGTTCGACATTCGGAACAAGTATTTCTTTATCACCACTTTTAAGAGTGGTAGAAACTAAATCTATTTTTTCTACCTCTCCTGTTATTGAATCAAAGGATACGATATCGCCCTGGCGATATTCCTTGATTACATATTTTCTGCATAATACTGATGCTATGAGATCCTTTCCTCCGACCACAAAGGCAAGAAAAAAGAGTAATGGAATAACTATAAATATGACCACGAAAAATTCAGTGACAGCCGAAGAGGTAAATCCGAGATATTGAATAGCCAACATTACGGCAAATCCTATTATTATATACCGTGCGCCGGAACCGAGCAATCTGTAGAATGGCATGTTAGCCAGATGCATGGTTTTTTCAACCACATTATATATAAATCTGCCTATGAAAATGGCAAGCCCTATGAAAATGGTGGCAACGATAAGTTTTGGGATGTAAAGTATGGTTCTCGTCATGAATTCCGCGGTAATTTTCATATCTATGGCTTCTGAAGCTATAACAAGTGCTGTAAGAAAAACAATCCAATAAAATAATAACCCTACCATTTGGGATGGTTTTTTTGTAATTTCGCCTTTCAGCAGAAACGCTTTAAAGCCTATTTTTTCGCATAGTATATCAAAACCAAATGCCCTTATAAGCTTTGAAATAATCGTCTTTATTATTATCGCTATTATCCAACCTACAAAAATAATACCGATCGCAAAAAGAATGCCGGGTCCCAGCTTAACAACAAATTCATTCATTTGATTCAAGAATTGAGCCATGAGATTCTGAAATACTTCTCTGATATCCGGCATGACAATACCTCCCTTTATTCTTCTTTAAAGAAATTTATTATTTTCTCTATAGGCTTTCTTACCATTCTATCTACTGCATCTAACGCTTTGCCTATTTTCGCTTCAGATTTATCCGCAAGCCTATCTGTAATCATATCTATCTGTGTTAATGCTCCTTTGGTTTTTTTAATATTTAGCATCATAAAATCAGTAACGCTAGCCACACCCGTTTGGGGATTGAGATCGTTTGTAAGCTGCATAATCACGGCTATCGGTGTTGCGGCCTTCGGTTCTTTTACTTTCAGAATAAAGAAAACAGTCAACGCCTGCAAAATCGATGAAAGGATAAAAAGCATTTGTAAATTTGATATATCATATCCTGCAATATTGAAGCTGAAATTCTTAAGAAACCCTAAAAGGCTTCCTCCTATTATTGGTGCAATAGCACCGGTAATTCCTGTGAAAGCTGCAAAAAGCGCCAGGTATGCCGACCGCCCTTCCGCCGAAGAAAGCCTAACAAGCATGTTAAATTGCGAAAGTGTTGTTCCTGCCATGAAGGCTCCCGATAGCATATGGGCTGTCAAAAGAGGGAGATAATAACTATTGGGAAGCGGAAGTATCCATATAAATGGAACAGCTATAAGAAACCATCCGGAAACAATAATAATGGGTTTATTGCCAAGTTTATCCGAAATAGGACCCCAGATATTCATTGCAAAAACAGTCGCTAATGTTGCCAGGGTCGTAAACACCGTAATGGTCGCGAAGCTGATCTTGAGATTTTGGATCATAAATACAGCATAGAAAGGCGCTGCTAATTGAATGGCAAACATCCATGCAGAGACAAAAATAAGAAGCATCAGAAAATTTTTATCTTTTAACGGTTTTAGTAATACGGCAAAATTATCCGGTGCCTTTTTAATAACCTTATCGGCCTCTGGGATAAGATAGAGGTATATTGCACCGGCCAAACCTGCTATTATCCCCAAAGCAAACAATATTATGAAACCATACGGATTGGTTTTCGAAAATAGATTTCCCCATACCGTCAGAAATTTACCTCCGAGAAGAACGGCTACCATCGCAGCGCCATACATAACCATATTGCGTTTACCAAAGTATGATCCCAGGATATTGTCCGGAACAAGATCGCTCGTCCACGCAAGCCATGCAACGCCTGAAAAGGCCGCAAATAAAGAAGATACAGCAAGTGTCCCAGCCAAAATCCATATTTTCCAAACATCTACCGAAGAAAATATTACAAAGGGCAACAGAATCACCGGAATCCAGACTATTCTGCTTGCTATAACGGTATATATACAGAAATTCTTTCTTTCTCCTCTTTTTTCGATAATATAGGCCCCCATAATCTGGAAAATATTGGCAATCATGGGAAGCGAGGCAAGTATTCCTATTTGAATATGAGTTGCATTTAGAACGTTGAGGGCAAATCCGGTAAGTATTATTCCACCTAGAAAGGCTCCTGCAATTGCCGAAAATCCACCGTCGATAATAGAGTAATCAAGCGCCTTTTTTTGAAGCTTGGGATCCATTATTGCTATCTTTTTTTTCTTAAGCCCTTAAGCAAAACAGCGCCGAGAAGAAATATTAATATAATTACTAAAACTATAATAGCGACCTCCTGCGAGTTTTATTGGTTGTTTATTAATTTTTCAGCCAACCTAACAGCTTGAACGCCATCTCCGGCATAATTTGCCCCTATTGAATCGGCATAGCCTTTATCAACAACGGCGCCGCCCACCATAAACTTACAGTCTAAGCCTTCATTTTCCGCTAACTCGATCACATCTCTCATGTTTACCATCGTCGTGGTCATCAGGGCAGAAAGTCCGACTATATCCGGTGAATGACGTTTTATTTCGTTGATTATTTTTTTTGCAGAAACATCTTTGCCGAGATCAATTACACGAAAACCGTGATTCTTCAGCATAAGCG
>JABMRN010000116.1 GCA_013202515.1 Candidatus Omnitrophota bacterium
ATCTACGTCTGATCAGATGATAAACGGTAAGTTTAGGGGTAAATATGACAGGAAAGACATCATAAATTTAATGACGGAAGCTACTAAAACGGCGAAGAAGCTTCACATTAAGTCCATCGGCGTAAATGCCGAAGATGCCTCTAGGACAGATATGGCTTACTTGATAGAGTTTGCAATGGCGGCAAAGGCTGCAGGCGCAGATAGAATAAGATACTGCGATACCCTTGGCTACGATGATCCTTTTAGCATCTATGACAGAGTGGCTCAGCTTGCAACGTTATCAAAACTACCTATTGAGCTTCACTGCCACAATGATTTGGGGATGGTTGTTGCCTGCAGTATAGCTGGTGCTAAGGCTGCTATTGATTCGGGCGTTGACGCCTACATAAATACCACAGTAAACGGCATGGGAGAGCGTGCAGGAAATGCTGACCTCGTCAGCATTATATTGGCGTTGAAGCATTCAAGCGGTTTCAAGGACAAGTATAAATTGGATGAAAGGGTTAATCTTAAGCATACCTGGAGAATATCAAAATACGCTTCTTATGCTTTTGGTGTTCCCATACCGGTAAATCAGGTTGCGGTAGGCGATAATGCCTTTGCTCACGAATCCGGAATACACGCTGACGGCGCCCTTAAAGACAGGAGAAATTACGAGCTTTATGATTTTGAGGAACTCGGAAGGGGTGAGCCTGAGATTATTAATACCGGATCGAGAATTACAGTAGGAGAATATAGCGGTATAAAAGGCTTTAGGAACGTGTATGATAAATTGGAGATCAAATTTAAAAATGATAAAGAGGCGACGAAGATATTGGAATTGGTTAGATATGCCAATGTTCATACACAAAAACCTCTTACGCATGATGAATTACGTTTTATAGCCACTTATCCGGATAGTGCGAAAAAGATTTTTACAATGGCGCCTATATCTGCCAAATAGGGAGGACTAACTATGCAGAAGTCCGTAAGAAAAGCTTTGGTTGTTTTATCTATTCTTTGTTTTCTGAGTGCTTCCTTCGCTGTGGTTGCATCTTTCGCCCAGGATGAAGACGAAGGGTTTGTTAAGAGAATGTGGAAAAAAGCAAGAGGGGCAAAACAGACCGAAGAAGTCCCTAAGTCACCTGAAGTGGTTGTATCAGAAGAAGTTGAAGAGGTTGAAGTAGAAATAGCACCAAAAGAAAAGCAAGTTCCAGCTTCAGAAATTAAGGTACCCGAACGCCTTGACAAAGAGTTCATGTTGGATGTAATGCGCAGCAATCTTGATGCCTACGGTAATGAGTTAAGCGGAAGAATTCCGAACATAGTGGCGGAAGCCCTTCCCGGAGAGAAAGTTGCGTATAAGTTTAAAAAAGAAACAGGCGAGATAGTGGATTTTGAAAATCTCGATAAGGATAAGCTTTTTGTAGTATATCGTACGTTATTAAATGAAGCAAATATGATAAGGACCGAAAGGATGAATAGGCAACTTCAACAGATAAGACAGGTGCAACAGCAGATACAGCAAGCTCGTCCGCCGCAGGTGGTAAAGCCGCCTACTTTGCCTCAAATTCCACAGCCTCCGAGGATACCGACTCCGCCGCCACAACCGCCACGTCCGCCTCAACAAAGAAGGTAATTCTTAGGAGAAATTATGCCAAATATAGTAGTTGTTGGAGCACAGTGGGGCGATGAGGGTAAAGGCAAGGTAATTGATCTATTGACGCCTTCCTATAATTACGTTGTCAGGTATCAAGGTGGAAATAATGCCGGTCATACAGTAGTAAGCGGGAACGAAAAATTCGTCCTTCATTTAGTTCCTTCCGGGGTACTGCACAAGAATAAAATCTGTATTATAGGTCCGGGTGTAGTCGTAGACCCCAAGGCGCTCATAGAAGAAATAGAGATGCTAAAGTCAAAAGGCATTGATGTCGAGGGTAGACTCTTTATAAGCGAACAGGCGCACGTTATCTTTCCTTATCATCGCACTATCGATGAGCTCAAGGAAACGAAAAAGGGTAAAGCCAAGATTGGTACGACCAAGAAAGGAATAGGCCCCTGTTATGCGGATAAGGTAGCGCGAAGCGGCATAAGAATGGTAGATCTTCTTAATGACGAAGTTTTTACTAAAAGATTAAAAGAAAACCTAAGTGAAAAAAATGCCATACTAAAAACCCTTTACGATTTTAAGGGATTTTTCTTTGACGAAATCCATAGTTTATACATTGGATACAGGGACAGGATTAAGAAGTATATAGTAGATACTACCGTTATGCTGGATGAAGCCGTGCGTAAAAAGAAATCTATTGTTTTTGAAGGGGCGCAAGGTACCCATTTGGACGTTGATTGTGGTACTTATCCGTTTGTTACATCCTCAAATTCGACTGCAGGAGGTGCCTGTGCAGGATCAGGAGTTGGTCCTACCAAAATAGATAAAGTGGTAGGCGTTGTTAAGGCCTACACCACGAGAGTAGGCGAAGGACCCTTTCCTACGGAATTCCCAGGGGATTTAATGAATGAGATAAGATCCCGTGGTGGCGAATACGGGGCCACTACAGGAAGGCCGAGAAGATGTGGCTGGTTTGATGCTTGCCTTGTAAGGCGCTCTATTATCGTTAACGGCATGAAGGAAATCGCTGTTACTAAGCTGGATGTGCTGGATAAATTACCGTCTATCAAGATATGTACTGCATATAAATATAAAGACAAGATTTATGAAAACTTTCCTAGTGACATAGAGGTGTTGACTAACTGCGAGCCTATATATAAGGAATATAAAGGGTGGCAGAAGGACACTACTACTATAACATCATATATTAAATTGCCGTCCAACGCCAAGGCTTACCTTAGAGAGATAGAAAAACTCCTTAGGACGAAAATCGGTCTTATCTCAGTAGGGCAAGACAGAAAACAGGCTTTTGTAATCGAATAACACATAAGAAAGGAAATATAGGGAATGCTTATACTTGCACCAATTGGTTCAGCGCTCGCACTTTTATTTGCTGGTTTTTTATTTATTAGAATAATGAAGTTTCCGCGTGGCGACAGGAAGATGATAGAGATACAGGACGCTATTTCCGAAGGCGCTTACGCATATATAAAAAGACAATACAGCGTTATCGCGCTATTTTTTACTGTTGTTTTCTGTATTTTATTTTTTCTAGTCAAACATGGTTACCTACCAATTTTTGTTCCTTTTGCTTTTTTGACGGGGGGTTTTTTCAGCGGACTTTCAGGGTTCATCGGCATGGTCACTGCTACCAAAGCAAATGCACGTACCACAGAGGCTTGCAAGACTAGCCTTAACAGGGGTCTTAAGATAGCATTTGCTAGCGGTGCCGTAATGGGTTTATGCGTTGTGGGCCTTGGGCTTCTAGATCTTTCTATTTGGTATTATATTCTTGATTTCTACTACTCCCATATAAATGTTGTAAATGATATGACTCAGAAAATCCGAGATATCACATCAACCATGCTTACCTTTGAGATGGGGGCAAGTTGCATGGCTTTATTCGCCAGGGTAGGGGGCGGTATTTTTACCAAGGCCGCGGATGTTGGTGCAGACCTTGTAGGCAAGATAGAAGCCGGTATACCAGAAGATGACCCAAGAAACCCTGCTGTAATTGCCGATAATGTGGGTGATAACGTGGGCGATGTTGCTGGCATGGGAGCAGACCTTTATGAATCTTATGTCGGCTCAATAGTTGCTACTATGGTGCTTGCGGTTGCAGGTGGTTTTGGGCTTAACGGTGTAACGGTTCCCTTGGTCATGGCGGCAGTAGGAGTGGTTTCGAGCATAGTTGGTACATTTTTTGTTAAAACAAGAGAACGCGCTAATCAAGGGGAACTTCTTTCAGCGCTTAGAAGAGGCATATTTGTAAGTGCAATTCTCGTTGCTATTGCTTCGTTCTTTGTAGTGAAGCATAGCTTAGGGCTTGAACACATCGGTGTGTACTATGCTATTCTGACGGGTTTGCTAGTGGGAGTCATCATAGGTTTGTCTACAGAGTTTTTTACTTCTACCAGATATTCCCCGGCAAAAAGCATTGCAGCGTCATCCCTTACGGGTCCGGCCACTGTCATAATCAAGGGGCTTTCCGTAGGAATGCTTTCTACGGCAATTCCCGTTCTTGCGGTGGGATGCGGCATAATAGCGAGTTTCCATTTTGCTTCAAGTGCTGTTGCGGCTGCCTTTAAGTTTAATGCGGGTCTTTATGGGGTAGGAATTGCGGCGGTCGGAATGCTGAGCACCTTAGGTATTACTCTCGCAACCGATGCATATGGTCCCGTAGCAGATAATGCGGGCGGTATAGCTGAGATGTCAAAACAGGATCCAAAGGTGAGAGAAAGAACAGATGCGCTTGATTCCTTGGGCAATACTACTGCCGCTACGGGTAAGGGTTTTGCCATAGGTAGCGCAGCTCTTACTGCACTTGCGCTAATTGCTGCTTACAAGGATGAAATTGTTAGGTTTGGTTACAAGATAGATTTAAGCCTTATGAATCCCAAGGTTATTGTGGGGCTTTTTATAGGAGGGATGCTACCGTTTCTTTTTTCTGCGTTGACGATGAAGGCGGTTGGAAAGACAGCCCAAAATATAGTTGAAGAGGTGAGAAGGCAGTTTAGAGACATCAAGGGTTTGCTCGAAGGCAAGGCCAAGGCTGATTATGCGCATTGCGTTAATATCTGTACTGTTTCCGCACAGAAAGAAATGATCCTGCCGTCTCTTCTGGCGATAATTTCACCCATTGCCATTGGGCTTTTACTTAATGCCGATGCCGTAGTAGGTCTTTTGGCGGGGGCGTTAGCCAGTGGATTTGTGGTTGCAATAATGATGGCAAATTCCGGAGGCGCATGGGATAATGCCAAGAAGTACGTAGAGGGCGGTGCATACGGCGGCAAAGGTTCAGCTCCTCACAAAGCACTTGTTATAGGTGATACGGTAGGCGATCCATTCAAGGATACCTCCGGTCCCAGCTTAAATATCTTAATAAAACTTATGGCCATGGTTAGCGTGGTGTTTGCAACGGTTGTTCTAAAACACGCGTTGATGAAATAACATAGGAGGCGAAAATGAAAAAAATTATGATTTTGCTGTTAGCTTCAAGTGTCCTATTATCGGGATGCGCTCTAAATTTTTATAAAAAGAGCCCGAAGGATAAAGAGAAGATTGAAAAACTTTCCGGGGAGGTTGACCGGCTCAGTAAACTGAGAGAAGACGAGAATAAGCAGTTTGAAGAAATAAAGAGAGATCTTGAGGGTAGGCTTAAAGGCAAAAAGGTTGGCCTTGAACTTGAGGACAGAGGCCTTGTTATAACATTAGCGGACAACATTCTTTTTGATTCTGGAAAAGCAGAAATCAAAGATGACGCAAAACCGGTGCTCAATAAAATTTGCAAGGTCATCAAGTCAAAGGCCGCTGATAAAAACATAGGGGTCGAAGGCCATACTGACAATGTTCCGATCAAGCATTCTGGTTGGAAGTCTAACAGGGAGCTTTCAACGGCTAGGGCTAACAATGTTTATCATTATTTGATCGATGTCGGCAAGCTTATTCCGGCAAAACTCACGACAATGGGATACGGAGAATTTAAACCCGTTGTCTCTAATGATACCGAAGATGGAAGGGCAAAAAACAGACGGGTTGAAATTGTTATTCTGCCTGAATTTTCAAGAAAGAAAAGCGGAGCCGAATTAAAAGAAAAAGGTCCGTGGATCAAATAAACATGTCTATTGACCCGATCAATGTTCCTGCCCATGTAGCCATAATAATGGACGGCAACGGGAGGTGGGCGAAGGAGCGCGGCCTGCCGAGGATTGCCGGGCACAGAGAAGGCGTAAAGACCGTTGAGACAATTTTAGCTGCCTGTAAGGAAGTCGGTGTTAAGATACTAACCCTTTACGCTTTTTCTACGGAAAATTGGAAGAGACCCAAGCAAGAAATCCAGGGTCTAATGAAAATCTTAGAGAATTATCTCCCGAAATTCACTCCTAAGCTAAATAAAGAAGATATAAGATTAAACGTTATAGGTGAGATTTCCGCTCTGCCAGTAGCGGTTCAAAAGAGCGTAAAAAAATCAATAGAATCCTGCCGAAACAATAAGTCTTTTACTCTGAATCTAGCTATAAATTACGGTTCAAGGCAGGAAATCCTAAGGGCTACAAAGGCTGTTTGCCAAGGTGCCTTATCCGGAGGTCTTGATATCGAGAAATTAAATGAAGATGATTTCTCGAAGTTTCTTTACACTGCGGGCCAGAGGGATCCGGATATTTTAATAAGAACAAGCGGTGAGATGAGAATCAGCAATTTTCTTCTGTGGCAACTATCTTATAGCGAAATTTACGTTACTAAGAAGTTTTGGCCGGATTTTAAGAAAAAAGATTTTGTTGATGCAATTATAGAATATCAGTCAAGGAGACGCAGATTTGGCGGACATTAATAATAACGATAGCGGTAAGGCCAAACTCCTAAAAAGGGTTATAAATTCCGTGCTGATTCTGACACTAACGGGACTTATAATCTTTTGCTTTCCGAACTGGGTATACCTTCTTCTTGCGATTTTTCTGATAGGTTTAGGGCTTAACGAATTTTTTTCCATCGTGGAGGCTAACGGTATAGTAACCTATAAATATTTCGGGATCATAGCAGGTTGCCTTATACCGCTGGCAGTATATCTTCACTTAGGAGAAAGATATATTGACCTTGAACCCTTATTGATAGTCATAGCGTGCCTTTTCGCTTTTATCTTACAGTTTACCAGACGCGAAAAATCAAGGGACCATATCATAAGTATAGGCGTTACGCTTCTTGCTCTATTTTATATAAGCTGGTTCTTTTCTTTCGTTATCAAGATTAAATTTCTGCCAAGTGGAAACTTTTTAATTGCTTTTTTAATTCTGGTTACCAAGTCTGGGGATGTTGCGGCATATTTTGTAGGACGGGCCTTTGGAAAACACAACCTAATACCGAGAATAAGTCCCAAGAAAACGGTCGAGGGAACTGCTGGAGCACTATTTACAAGCATTGCGGTAGCGCTTTTAGCAAGCGGACTTATAGGTATTTCTTTAAAACACGCCTTAGCTTTAGGTGTACTTCTCGGCATCATAGGTCAGGTGGGGGATTTGGCGGAAAGCCTCATTAAGCGCGATTGCGGCGTAAAGGATTCAGGCGGTAATTTATCCGGTTTTGGTGGTGTGTTGGATATGATTGACAGCCTCCTCTTTACCACTCCTGTGTTCTATTTCTACATCAAAATGTTTTTATAATATGAAATTAAAACGCATAGCAATATTAGGCTCTACCGGCTCTATTGGCACCAATGCACTTGATGTCATAAGGAGAAATCCGGAAAAATTTAATGTCGTTGGGCTTGCTGCCAAAGGTAATTATAGGCTGCTCGCTCAGCAGGCAAGGGCTTTTAAGGTGAAGAGGATCGCTATAAGCGATGCCTCTCATTATAGTGCCTTGAAAAGGCTTGTTCCTAGCGGAGTAAAGATATGCAGCGGAGTAGATGCACCCTCTGAAATAGCAGCCCTTAAGGAAGCGGACATGATTCTCGCGGCAATGGGCGGGACATCTTCTATTTTACCTGTAGTCTCCGCCATTAATGCAAAAAAACATGTTGCCTTAGCTTCAAAAGAATCTCTTGTCTCGGCAGGAAGTATTGTGAGCAATCTTGCACGCAGAAAAGGCGTTGAAATTATTCCCGTTGACAGTGAACACAGTGCTATTTTCCAATGCATGAAAGGCGAAGATCAAAGGTTTGTCAAAAAGATTTTTCTTACCGGTACAGGAGGCCCCTTACGCTCTATAAAGAAATCTTCTTTTGATAAGCTTCCGTTTTCACGAATAATAAATCATCCCAAATGGAAGATGGGAAGAAAAATTTCCGTTGATTCAGCTACGCTTATGAACAAGGGGCTTGAGGTTATAGAGGCAAAGTGGCTCTTTGATATGCCGCCTGAGAAAATAAACATACTTTTGCATCCTGAAGCGATCATACATTCCATGGTTGAGTTTTTGGATGGAACAATTCTTGGTAATTTCTTTTATCCGGATATGAGAATACCTATTTTTTATGCACTTAATTATCCGATGCGTTATAAAAATAACCTTCCCACGGTTGATTTTTTTAAGATCAAAAGCCTGACATTTGAGAAACCCTCTTTTAAGAAATTCCCAGCTCTTCAATTGGCTTACGAGTCATTAAGGAAGGGCCAGAGTGCGTGTGCGGTATTGAATGCGGCAAATGAAGAGGCGGTGTCTCTATATATTGACGGCAAAATAAAATTCACACGTATTGTGGATATTGTTGTAAAGGTTCTAAAGAAACATAGGGTTATAAAAAAGCCAACGCTGAAAGATATTTTGCGTTTGGATAAATGGGCCAAAGAGGAGGCTAGATGCTTATATTGATTATCGGTATTTTACTAAAGGCACTTATTATTCTTGCAATTTTCAGCGTTCTTATTATAGTGCATGAGGCTGGCCATTTCTTTGCTGCACTAAGAGCAGGCGTAAGAGTCGAGCGGTTTGCCCTTGGATTTGGAAAAAAGATATTTAGTATAAAAAGGGGCAAAACCGAGTACTCCATTAATATTATTCCCCTTGGCGGATATGTGAAGCTTGCGGGAGAAAATCCTTACGAGCGTAAGGGGGGAAAGGATGAGTTTTATTCAAAACCCGTCAGATCAAGATTCGGGGTTATAGTCGCAGGACCCATTGCCAATTATTTATTAGCTTTTTTTATTTTAGTAGGGCTTTATATGGTAGGGATGCCTACTCTTACATCAGAAATAGGGCGTGTTCTAGATTCTTCCCCGGCTTTAAGTGCAGGGTTAAAATCAGGCGATATGATTACCGCAATTGATAATAAACAAGTTAATTACTGGCAAGAGGTTGTGCAAATCATACGTGCTGACAAAGAAGCCCTTCCGCTTGCTATACAAGTAAAGAGGGGAACAGAAACTATAAATATGCAGGTTACTCCTAGGATTATTAAAGCCGAGAATATTTTTAAGCAGAAGCACGAGTTTGTGGGTATAGGTATTGCGCCGAGCGAAAAAGTAATAATGCTAAAAACAAAGCCGTTTAATTCTTTTAATCTCGCCGCTAAGCACGTTTGGTTTTTTACAGCGGCTACTTATAAAGGTATTTGGCTTCTTGTTACCGGTGCCATGCCTATTAAAGAGAATGTGGGTGGGCCTATACGTATTGTAAGCGTCATTTCAAGCGCAATAAAATACGGTTGGTATTCTGTTCTTAGCATCACCGCAACGATAAGTTTGGCCCTTGCAATATTCAATCTATTGCCTTTTCCGATTCTTGACGGCGGCCACATATTATTTCTAGGCATAGAAAAACTCAGAGGAAGACCACTAAGCGAGAAGGCTCAGGAGATAATGACTCAGGTTGCTCTATTTCTTTTAATTGCGTTCTTTTTATACGTCAGCTATTATGATGTGCGAGCTGTAACAGGATTTGGAAAATAGCGTATATGATAAGAAGACGAAAGACAAAGGTTATTAAGGTAGGCAGCGTTAAAATCGGCGGAAATAACCCGATATCTATCCAGTCGATGCTCAAGGTAAGAACAGCTGATTTAAAGAAAGCTGTTACACAGGCCCGAAGGCTTGAGGATGCTGGTTGCGAGATCCTGCGCGTTTCAATAAAAGATAAAGATGATGCCAAGGCTATTAATACGATAAAGAAAAAAATTAGTATGCCGGTAGTAGCAGATATCCATTTTAATCATCACCTAGCGTTAGATTCTATAAAGAGCGGTGCTGATAAAATTAGGATAAACCCTGGTAATATATCGAACCCGGCACACTTAAAGGAAATCATCACGGCTTCGAAGAAGAAGAAGATTCCTATTCGTATCGGTATAAATTCCGGTTCTCTGGCTGGGAGATTTCGTAATAAGGGGATAGTGGCATGCGCCCGTAAATACATAAAATTCTTTGAGGGGCAAGGCTTCCGTGATATAATAATTTCACTTAAGTCCTCCGATGTCGCCGAAACAGTTTTTGCATATAGAAAATTAGCTGGTTTGTGTGACTATCCGCTTCATCTGGGTGTGACAGCAGCAGGTCCAGAGGAAAGCGGAATCATAAAATCATCTATTGGCATAGGGGCATTGCTTTTAGAAGGCATAGGGGATACAGTAAGGGTATCGTTGACAGCGGACCCGATAGACGAGGTAATAGCCGCAAAAAATATTCTTGCCTCACTTCGTTTAAGAAATTTCGGACCGAATATAATTTCCTGTCCTACATGCGGCCGTTGCCAGGTGAATTTACCTAAAATAGTAGAAGAGATGCAGTGTAAGTTAGATTCTCCTAGTAAGCCTTATAAATGTGTTAGAACGATAGCAATAATGGGCTGTGAAGTAAACGGGCCCGGAGAAGCCAGGCAAGCAGATATAGGCATTGCATTCGGAAAAAACGCTGGGGTTTTGTTTAAAAAAGGAAAGATTCTAAAAAAGGTACCGTTTAGGAATGCGGTTAGAGAATTACATAAACTTATTCTAAGTTGAGGGAAATATGCGCTGGACAAAAAGCTTAATACCTACTTTAAAAGAAGATCCGCAGGACGCGGAAGTCATAAGCCATAAACTTATGATAAGGGCAGGCCTTATGAGGAAGCTTTCCTCGGGGGCATATTCTTATTTACCTCTCGGATTTAAGATGCTTACAAAGGTAAAAACTATAATACGAGAAGAGATGCAGGCCGCAGGTGCCGAAGAGGTGCTTTTACCAGCTCTACAGCCATTAGAACTTTGGAAGAAGACCGGAAGAGATGAAAACTTAGGTGAGGTAATGTTTAAATTCCGCGACAGACACGGAAAGATAATCTGTCTCGGCCCAACCCACGAAGAGGTTATAACTGATCTCGTTTCAAAAGAGGTCTCTTCTTACAGGGATCTGCCAAAGATACTATTCCAGATACAAACAAAATTCAGAGATGAGCTTAGACCGAGGTTCGGGGTTTTGCGAAGTTGTGAATTCATAATGAAGGATGCTTACAGCTTCGATGCTACTACAAAAGACGCCGATATAAGCTATGATAAAATGTTCAAGGCATATAAAAGAATTTTTTCAAGATGTGGTCTAGATTACATAACGGTTGAAGCAGATTCCGGAGTGATGGGAGGCGGTGTATCGCATGAATTTATGGTTCCATCTGAGAAGGGTGAGGACCTTATCATTACGTGTGCTTCCTGCGGATATGCGGCAAGCAGGGATATGTTTAGGGACGATGCTCCAAAAACAGGTGATCCCTGTCCGAAATGCGGAAGAAAAATCAAACTGCACAATGCAATTGAAATTGGGCATACCTTTAAATTGGGTACTAAATATTCAAAGACGCTCGGTGCAAGGTTTCTTGCGAACGATCGTACTGAGCACGATATTATAATGGGTTGTTACGGTATCGGTGTAAACAGAATCATTGCTTCAATGATAGAAACCTCTAACGATAAAGACGGTATAATTTGCCCGCCGTCTATTGCGCCGTATGAAGTGGTGATCATGCCTCTGAATATGGCAAATGCACAGGTAACGAAAGCGGCAGAAAAGATATACGAAGATTTAAGAAAAAGCGGATTAGATATTTTAATTGATGACAGAGAAGTGAGCGCCGGCATAAAATTCAAGGACTCTGATTTGATAGGCTTCCCTCTACAGGTAATAATAGGGGAAAAGAACTTGAAAGATGGTAAAGGCGAGGTTAAAGTTAGAAAAACTCAAAAGAGCCACAAAGCGGATTTAAAAGATATTCCAGATCAAACTAAATCTCTACTCGAAAAAACCAAATCCCAAAAAACCTAATGTTCAGAGATAAAGTTTCAATTATAATACCCACTAAGAACGAACAGGATAACGTTAAAGACATTATCCAAAAATGTGCCAAATATTCGAATGACATAATCATCATAGACGGCCATTCCAAAGACGATACTGTGCGTATAGCAAAGGAAATGAATGCTAAAGTTTTTCTTGATGACAAAAAGGGTAAGGGCGCGGCGATGCGCCTTGGTCTTACAAAGTCCACTAAAGAAATAGTTGTCTTTATTGATGCCGATGGTTCGCATGATCCAGAGGATATCCCAGCGATGGTAACACCTATCATTGAAGGAAAAACCGACCATGTTTCTACCTCGAGGATGAGGGGCGGTTCCGATGAGTTACACGGCGACATCTGGAAATTCATACGAATGGTTGGTAGCGATATTATTACCCTGGGCATAAATTATAAGTTTGGCAAAGAT
>JABMRN010000117.1 GCA_013202515.1 Candidatus Omnitrophota bacterium
GGTATATTCCTTGGTCATTAATGTACCTGGCCATGGTCTTGTCACATGATTCAGCCAATTTCTCTATAAGATTGAGCCTGCACTTGCTGGCTACTTCCTTTATGTCTTCAGGTATTGGCACACACTTTATTTCGGCATTTGCATCGTCGGCTTGATATGCATAGGCCTTCATATGTATCAGGTCCACGATACCGTTGAAGTTATCTTCTGCCCCTATGGGAATCTGAACAGGCTGGGCATTAGCACGAAGCCTTGATGATATTTCTTTAGTAACCTTGAAGAAATCGGCCCCAACCCTATCCATCTTGTTTATGAACGCCATTTTAGGAACACCATATTTATCGGCTTGACGCCACACGGTTTCTGATTGTGGTTGGACACCTCCAACTGCGCAGAAGACGACCACTGCCCCGTCTAACACCTTAAGAGACCTTTCGACTTCTATGGTAAAGTCGACATGACCCGGGGTATCAATTATGTTGATTCTATTCTCTTTCCACAAACAAGTTGTTGCAGCACTGGTAATGGTTATACCTCTTTCCTGTTCCTGCTCCATCCAGTCCATGACCGCCGTTCCATCGTGGACCTCGCCGATCTTATAGGATCTACCTGTATAAAAGAGGATTCTTTCAGTCACAGTTGTTTTGCCTGCATCAATGTGCGCGATGATACCTATGTTTCTTGTGTTTTTTAGTTCGCCTGTCATGACCATGTTAACCGTTTCTTCAGATTTCTCTAAAACCGTGTTATTCATTTTATAGCTACCCACTATATGCTTCCAAGCCTACCACCTATAATGGCTAAATGCTTTGTTAGCCTCTGCCATTTTGTGGGTATCCTCCCGTTTCTTAATAGCTGACCCTTCTTTTTTGTATGCGCTGATGATTTCTTCCGCAAGTTTTTCTTCCATTGGCCTATTCTTCTTTGCATGTGCAAAATTCCTTATCCACATCATAGCGAGAAAGATACCCCTCTGTTGCTTAACCTCTATTGGCACCTGGTAGGTAGCGCCTCCAATCCTTCTAGATTTAACTTCTAAAAGAGGCCTAACGTTTTCTATCGCCGCTGTAAATACCTCAAGAGAATTACTGTTACCGCTTTTTTCTTTTATAATATCGAGACAATTGTAGACGATTTTTTCTGCAATTGACTTCTTGCCTTGTTTCATAATCATGTTGATAAATTTGCCGACAAGCTGATTTGAATACTTGGGATCTTTTCTTGCCAGTCTTTTATCTGCCCTTCTTCTTCTCATCTTTTCTCCTAAACTTATCCTTAAATCAGAGACTATAGCGTCTAACGAATTACTTTGCCTTCGGTCTCTTTGTTCCGTATTTTGACCGTGACTTCTTACGATCCTGAACGCCAGCGGTGTCCAGTGTCCCTCTTACAATGTGATAACGCACACCAGGTAAATCCTTAACCCTGCCCCCTCTTATTGTAACAATCGAGTGCTCCTGGAGATTGTGACCCTCTCCCGGAATGTATCCAGTTACCTCAATACCGTTTGTTAGCCTTACCCTTGCTACTTTCCTAAGGGCTGAGTTTGGTTTTTTAGGTGTCTGCGTTTTTACCTGCAAACACACGCCTCGCCTTTGCGGGCAATTCTGTAAAGCAGGAGACTTTGTCTTCTTCTTGAATGTATCCCTTCCCAACCTAATAAGTTGATTAATTGTCGGCATTATTCCTTGTCTTCCTTTTTCTCTTTTGTCTTCTTGGATTCCCTTTTAACTTCTTCAAGTACATTTTTTACAATATCTATATTCCTATGACTCTTAAAGCCTGTACCGGCAGGTATCAGGTGGCCCATTATAATATTTTCTTTTAATCCCATTAGGTTGTCGGTCTTGCCGCTTGCAGCTGCCTCTGTCAAGATCCTGGTTGTCTCCTGGAAGCTCGCAGCAGAAATAAAGCTTTCAGTGCTAAGGGAGGCCTTCGTAATTCCAAGAAGAATCGGCCTTGCGCTAGCTGGCTTACCTTTCTTCTTTGAAACCTTTTTGTTTTCTTCGCTAAAGACAACACGGTCTACTTGTTCGCCCACAAGAAACGATGTATCCCCTGGATCCTCAATCTTAACTTTTTTAAGCATCTGACGCACTATTGCTTCGATATGCTTATCGTTAATTCGTACGCCTTGAAGTCTATAAACCTGCTGAATTTCATTTACGAGATATTCCTGAAGCTTTTTCTCTCCAGAAACCATTAATATGTCCTGTGGCACAACCGGTCCATCTATTAACTGCTGACCTGCAGTTACGATATCACCTTTATAAACATTAAGATGCTTTCCGTGTGGAATTGCATATTCTTTCTTCATTCCGGTTTTGCTTATAACAATAATACTCTTTAAGCCCTTCTTGGCCTCTCCAAGCTCAACTGTCCCATCGATTTCGCTTATGATTGCAGGATCCTTGGGCTTGCGCGCCTCAAAAAGTTCTGCTACGCGCGGCAAACCTCCGGTAATATCCTTTGTCTTAGTCGCAAGTCTCGGCCTTTTCGCCAATATCTCACCAGCCTGAACAGTCTTCTTATCATGAACAAGTATGTGTGCACTAACCGGTATTGCATAAATGGCAGCGACATCATCATTTTTATCCAATACAATAAGTTGGGGATGGTAATCACCTTTGTACTCAACAATGACTCGGTTTTTTAGTTTTGTAGTAGGGTCGGTTTCTTCGCTCATGGTTACGCCTATTTTTATATCCTCATATTTGACTCTACCGCTTACTTCAGTAAGAATCGGCGTATTGTAAGGATCCCAACGTACGTAGATATTGCCTTTTGATATTTTCCCACCATCTTCAAAATAAAGCGTCGAACCCTGTAAAATCGCGTGACGCTCTAGTTCCCGTCCATCATTGCCGTTAATGCTTACCTGCCCATTTCTGTTTAGGACAACGTATTCTCCGCTTCTCTTGGTTTTAACTGCTTTGATGTTGTGATATCGCAGTACGCCCTTATTCTTCGATTCGACAAAGGACTGTTCGACAATACGGCTTGCTGTTCCACCAATATGGAAGGTTCTCATTGTAAGCTGAGTACCAGGCTCTCCTATTGACTGTGCCGCAATGACTCCGACGGCCTCTCCAAGCTCCACAAGCTTTCCCGTTGCGAGGTTTCTACCGTAACACTTAGCGCAAACGCCCCTCTTTGATTCGCACGTTAAAACGCTTCTGATTTTAATGCTTTCAATTCCTAGCTCTTCAATGCGATGCGCCTTATCCTCGTCAATTTCCTCACCGGCCTTAACAATAACAGTGTCTGTTATTATATCAGTGATGTTGTCCTGTGCAATTCTTCCCACGATGCGTTCGGAAAGCGATATTACAATTTCGTCGCCCTCTATAATAGCACTTGTGAATATACCGTTAAGCGTGCCGCAGTCATCCTCATTTATTATTACGTCCTGTGCAACATCAACAAGTCGCCTAGTAAGGTATCCGGAATCTGCTGTTTTAAGAGCAGTGTCAGCAAGACCTTTACGCGCACCATGTGTTGATATGAAATACTCAAGAACTGTAAGGCCTTCTCTAAAATTAGCTGTAATGGGCGTTTCAATGATTTCTCCTGATGGCTTTGCCATTAAACCTCTCATGCCGGCAAGCTGTCGTATCTGCTGCTTTGATCCTCTGGCACCTGAATGCGCCATCATATATATAGGATTGAATGGATCTAGTTCTGTAAAAATAAGGTCCGAAATAGTATCAGTTGTATGTGTCCACAAGTCTATTACCTTGTTGTATCTCTCTCGATCGGTTATTAATCCTTTCTTATACTGATCTTCCACTCGGGCAACTTCCTGAATTGTTTCTTTAATGTATTCCTTTTTCTTTGTGGGTATTTTAATGTCATCTACTGAAATAGATATGCCTGCCAATGTTGCTTCTTCAAAGCCAACCTTCTTTAGTTTGTCTAGAAGATTGACAACCTCTTCGTGGCCCTTTAGCTTGTAGCAGGTCTGGATTACCTTACTTATCGCGGCTTTATCCATCGGCTCATTTACGAAAGGTACGCCTTCTGGTAGAAGCTCGTTAAATCTTACACGTCCAA
>JABMRN010000118.1 GCA_013202515.1 Candidatus Omnitrophota bacterium
ATTTCACTCCTCTTTCATGACAAAGGTCAATGAAATTGCAGAAAAATATGGTGTTGACAAAAGGGAGCTTGTTATTAACGTTTCTTTAAAGGACCGCATGTCTCCGTCGGAAAAACTTATCAAGGAAGAGGCGAGGAAAATAAAAGAAAAAAAGAAATCCGGCCTCAAAAAGGCATTTGTTATTAAAAGAATACATGCTGATTTTGTGGACACGGTTTCTCCTCAGAAAACAACTCTTAGAAATGTAATAAAACAGATTAGTTCTGTCTCAAGAAAAACCGGGAAATTGGGTGTCTTAAATATTGCATCCTCCCAGGAACGTAAAAATAAAGGTCTTTGGGTATCTCCGTTTATCCAGGACAGTTTTTCTTACATTGTGGGAACCGCTGAGGTTTCGGATATTGCCCATATGCGAAAGATTGCACATGAAGCAGATGGTGTTATCGATTATATTCTTTTCGATACTACATATGAAATAAAAATTAAGGGCAGCCCCCTTAATGTAATGAGAAAATACCTTAAAGAAACAGAAGTTATTTTATATAACGACTACAGGGCATGGATCAATACTGTTGCAAGGGAGATATGCCAGTTAAGTGGTAATCCATCGGGTCTTAAAATAGCAGTTTTCGGAGATTTGACCTATACGTTAAATACCGCCCTTATATTATCGGAAGCAGGGAGTTCCGTAACGTTGCATGTGGATGAGAAAGAAATATTCAAAGAAGGCGCGCTTAAACCATTTTTAAGAAAAGGAATGAAGCTAAGTCTCCAAACTGATGCACTCATCGCCAGTAGGAAAAAAAATATCCTTGTGGGATTTAGTCCGGGTAGATGTTGCATAACGAGATATATGGCAAAAGAAATGAGGAATAATGGCATAATTATAGATGCGGGATTGGGAAGCATACACAAGGATGTTATTTCCTATGCACACAGAAAAAATATAAAGGTAATACGGGTTGATATGAGGCCTATAATAGCTGGTGAAATTACTTCGAGTCTTGGTGTAAAACAGCTTGTTGGTTCACATATAGGTAGAAAGAAAATTGGCGGTAAGACCGTTGTAAGCGGTGGGTTCATAGGAAGGAAAGGCGATATCGTAGTGGAGTCGGTTAAAAGCCCCACAAAGGTAATAGGAATTGCCAGGGGAGATGGGAGCGTCGAATATAGGAATTTCGGCAGGCATAAGAAAGATATAGAAAAAATCGAAAATGAAATTTTAAGAGCAAAGGTTACTCTAAAGGATTAGATAATATGCGCATAAAGATATACGGTGGACCGTTATCAATATCATACAATCTCGCAAAAGTATTGCATGGGAAGAATGCGGATGTCACACTTTTTATAGATAAAACACAGATTGATGATTCGTATAGCCCCGCGTGGGAAGATGAGGATATCGATTTGGCGTCACAAGACTGGATAGAAGAAGTTAATTTAAGGTTTAATCGCTGTATTTTAAAAGGCAAAAGGGAGAAAGAATTCTTAAAAGAATTGCGTGAATCCGATGTCCTGCACATGTATGGCGAATCGAGCATATGGGCAAGCTTTACAGATATTCCTTATGTTTATAACAGTTATGGCTTTGATCTGGATCAGATGCTTTTTGGAAGAAAAGGTTTTAAGGGTAGAATGTTGTCATGCCTTTTGAGAAGGAGTTTATTAAAGGCAAAAAGCATTATCGCCTTTCCGCATCAATATAAAATGCTCAAGAAAATGGAGTTAAACACAAAAATTAATTATATACCATGCCCGATCGATACAGAAAAATATAATAACAAAGAAACGTCTCTCGAGGATGAACTAAAAAAAAGATCAAATTATGATTTTATATTTTTCAGCCCTTCACGGCATGAATGGACGCATACGCATAAAAGCAATAAGGGGAATGACAAGCTTATTCGCGCGTTTAAAAAATATATCGAAACAAGTAGTAAAAGGGCTTTGCTTATATTGGTTGAAAAGGGCGACGATTTGATGAAGACAAAATTGCTTTTAAGGGAATATTTGCTTGAAGAACACGTTATGTGGATTAAGCCACAAAAAAAGAATGAACTAATAAATTTTTATAACGCGAGCGATATTGTGTTTGATCAATTTACTTTGGGTGGATTTGGACAAACTTTTTTAGAGTCAATGTCATGCGGCAAACCCACATTCATATATTTAACCAAAGACTACAGAGATCTTTATGAAGAAGCTCCTCCTTGTATAAATGTTTCAGGA
This sequence comes from Candidatus Omnitrophota bacterium, assembly GCA_013202515.1. Lineage (GTDB taxonomy): Bacteria > Omnitrophota > Gorgyraeia > JABMRN01 > JABMRN01 > JABMRN01. The sequence continues at coordinate 2,230 of JABMRN010000118.1, forward strand.
GAAAATGAAATATTAGAAAAGTTACTGGAGTATACGCGGGATAAAAAGATGCGTGAAGATATAGGGCGGGCATCAAGAGAGTGGGTAATGAAATATCACGATTTTAAGGTATCGGCCGAAAATTACATTAATTTATATAATAGGATATCGCGGTGATATGATCTATCCGTTGCTTAAAAAAATCGGGCTTCATTCCGTTATATACGGCATAGGAAACATGTCCTATGCCATACCGGGATTTGTACTTATTCCATTGTATACGCGCTTCCTTGCTCCTTTTGAATATGGCATATACTCGCTTCTAACCATGCTTTTTGGCATACTGCTCTATATTTATGAATTCGGAATGGTTGCATCATCCATGAGGCAGTTTTATGAACATAACGATGAGCACAAGAGAAAAGAAGTGCTTTCAACAGCCTTTTTTTTCATATTGATTTATGGTGTGACGTTAACAGCTGTATTGTACTTTTTTAGAGGTACGATATCGCAGTTTTTATTCAAGACAACGGGATTCGGACACATAGTAGCTATCGGTCTATGTGCGGTGTTTTTTCAGTCGCTTATAGCTATTCCACAGACATCTATCAGGCTGAAGGAAAAACCCGTATTATACATTATTTTATTATCGGGCCAGCTATTAGCGCTGGTAGTTTTTAATATATTATTTATTGCAGTTTTAAGGCAGGGGCTTTTGGGTATATACAGGGCTCTGTTGGTAGTTTCCATTATAGCTTTTTTGGCCTATTTACTCTCTGCCTTAAGGAATTTTAATTTTAGATTTAATTTTGCTGAATTAAAAGAACTTTTGTATTTGGGTGGAGCCTATTTTCCGGCCCTTCTTTTGACATGGATCATAGATTCTTCTGACAGGTATATTTTGGATATTTTTACAGATCTTTCATCAGTGGGAATTTATTCTTTGGGTTATAAAATTGGACAGGTGCCGCTTTTATTGGTTAAATCGTTTGCGTTAGGATGGCTGCCGATTATGTTTTCAATAGCAAAATCGGATAAACCGGAGTATGTTTTTGGAAAAATAGGAACCTATTTTGTGCTTGGCATCTCCTTTTTTGTTTTCGGCCTGTCGCTTTATTCGAAGGAGATTATAAGTATTTTAGCCTCAGCAAATTATATAGAGGCCTACAGAGTCGTATTTCTTATATGCCTTTCCTATCTTTTTTATGGCCTTTATATATTTTTCTTAACGGGCCTCACAATAAAGAAACGTATTTATAGCCTCCCTCTCGTTTTAGTTATCGGCGCCATTGTTAATATTGCTCTTAATTTTCTTTTAATACCAAGATTCGGTATGATGGGGGCTGCGGTCGCAACGCTCATAAGTTATATTTCTATTGCTCTTGCAACTTACTATTTCTCACAAAAATGTTACTACATAGCCTATGAAGTTAAAAAAATAACAATAATTATTGCCTCAGGTGTTGTTATTTATATTTTAAGCATGTTTTTTAGAGTAGATAATATCTTTTTATCAGCAGGCATTAAAACAGGTTTCTTGTTAACGTATGTTATATCTTTATATCTTTTCCACATCATAAGCAGAGAAGATATTGCAAAGATTAAAAGTGTTTTTGCTAGGTTATTGAGAAATTCGTAAGGCGCATGAAAAAAATAAATATTTTTCTAGTTTTATTAATAATTTGTTCAATCCTGATGGGCGCATGGGGCATGACGAGCGATTTGCCTTATTCAAGGGCGGCTGTAGAAATAGCTGTTATAGGGATGAGCGTTAAAATGGGTACAGGGGATTTAAATCCGCACATTTTTTATTATCCCCACCTTTTTTTGTACATACTATTGTTTTTTTTCGGATTGTTCTTTATTGCAGGTAAGGTCATTGGCATATTTCCGACTGTGGGAGATTTCCAGAATTTATTTTTTGTAAATGCAACAGCTTTTTACATCATAGCCAGGTGCGTCACGCTTTTTTTTATGGCAGGCAGCGTTTTTTTAACATATCTTATTGCAAAAAAAGCTTTTAATAAGAAAATAGCGATGATATCCGCTGCATTTATGACTTTTAATATCACTAATGTACAGCTTTCGCATTTTGCGCTTCCGGATATACCGGTTCTTTTCTTTTCTTTGTTGGCTTTTTATTTCATTGTAAGAATAATGGATGGAGTAGACTGGAAAATCTATTTTTTAGGCGGTTTTTTAATAGGCCTTGCAACAGCTACAAAATATCAGGGGTTGTTTCTTGTTCTTTCTTTATTTATAGCACATTTTCTTTCGTTGAAAAGAAAGTCAATTAAAGATATTGTGATTACGAGGAAATTACCACTTGCAGGAATAGGAGTTTTTATGGGATTTTTCTTAGGGACTCCTTTCTGCATACTTGATTATAGGAATTTCGTTACTTATTTTACAAGGGTAACGGGAAGCGTAAATAGCTTATCGTACGGATTTGCAAGTTACAGGGTGAACTCTATGCTGCCAGTTTATATAATTAAAGATCTTTTGCCGTTTGCGATGGGAATACTTATGAGCGTTTTGTGCATTATTGCAATATTATATGCCCTTAAGAAGCATGTAAAAGCGGATATTGTTATTCTTGGGACCATTATATTATTCTTGACTTACGTTATCTTTTCAAGTTGGTCCTATTTGAAACCCCGACATATAATTCATTTATTTCCACTATTGTTTATATTGATAGCACGTCTTTTATACGATACCTCAACTATGCTATTTAAGAGAGAGAATATGGCAAGATCGATATTTCTTGGCGCTGTTACGTTCTTGGTGTTAATTCCTTCGGTTGGCCACATATATGCTTATGAAAAAGGTATTACCAGACGCCCAATACATATAGAGGCAAAGACATGGATCGAGACCAATATTCCAGCGGGTTCAAAAATTGCAATGCATGATGGTATACCGGTAAATCCGAACAAGAAATCCATTGCAAGAAAGTTAAAAGAAGTCCAGGATAAAAAAATAGGGCAGGGTACCAAGCTTGAAGTTATGTTGACTAACAGGCATCTTTTTCCGGTAGTTTATGATATTTACGAATTACCCTATCCATGGCGTTATGATTTTGATGAAAGCGATTTTGATTTTGAGCGACATATAAACGAAGGCGTAAGATATTTTGTTTTTACTGAGGAATTATCCCATTATGCAAAAGAACCGCAAAAACATAAGCTTCAGTTGAAATATTATGATTCTGTTAAGAACAGCTGCGCCTTGATAAAGAGGTTTGATTCGGAATATTTGCGCAGCGAGTTAGGGGTCACAGAACCTTCGTACATAGTGATTTACGAATATAAAAAGGAGAAAATGTAATGATACCGCTTACTATTATTATACCGGCATATAAC
>JABMRN010000119.1 GCA_013202515.1 Candidatus Omnitrophota bacterium
AATTACACCGGAAAAATCATAAAAGAAAATCCGGATACCATTTTGATAGTTGATGCTGTACACCTTGATCTTGCGCCAGGCGAATACGATATCTTGAAGGAAGAGGATATTATGAGAGCTGGATTTACAACGCATGATACGTCGCCTAAGATGTTCATGGATTATCTTAAAAACCGTACAAAGGCCGATATATATATGCTGGGGATTCAGCCAAAGAGTGTTTCTTTTGGCGAGAATGTATCAGATGAGGTAAAAAAAACATTAAAAGAATTAACAAATGAAATGAAAGGTGTTTTGGGATGCATGAATCACATTTAATAGAACCTATTATAAAGGGAATTTCAGAGCATGCTGGCAAGGAAGGTGCAAAATCTGTGAGCAAGGTTCATCTTAAAGTTGGCACCCTTACGGGTGTCAAAGAAGAGTCCTTTAAAGAGACTTTTAAGATCCTTTCTAAGGGGACTATCCTTGAAAATTCCAGGATTGAGTTGACTTTTTTTCCGGGTACCAGAATCGAGGTCATATCCTTTGATGTCGAATAGAACAATACTGGCTTTAGGTGCTGATATAAAAAACAAGTTTCTTGTTTCAAAGGGCAGGGGCATTTTTTTCGGTCCAGAAATCGGCGACCTGAGCGATGCGGATAATTACGAGCTTTTTAAAAAAGAAACACTTAAACTGGCGAAGAAAAGAAAACCCGATACGGTTTCGTATGATCTTCACCCGGGATATTTTTCATCAGCATATGCAAGAGAGGTGTTTAGTGGCTCTCGTTTGCAACCTGTACAGCACCACCACGCGCATATAGCCAGCGTAATGTCTGAACATGAGCTGAAGAGGCCCGTTATCGGTGTGACTTTCGATGGAACCGGCTACGGGACCGACGGAAATTCTTGGGGAGGCGAATTCCTTAAGGTAAATACAAGAGGTTTCGAACGACTTGCCCATTTTAAATACAGAATGATGCCGGGAGGGGATGCGGTCGTACGCGAACCCTGGCGAATGGCCCTAAGCATCTTAGGCAAGAAGGCGCTTCCGTTCCTGGGAGATGTAAGGAAAGAAGATATAAATATTGCATTATTAATGATGTCGAAAGGCATAAATTCCCCGCCTACCTCAAGTGCCGGCCGGCTATTTGACGCGTGTAGTGCACTTATGGGTATATGTACATATGCCTCATATGAGGCAGAGGGACCCATAAAGCTGGAGGCGCTATGTGATGAAGGGATAGAAGAGGGGTATGATTTTAGTATCGAGAAAGAGGCCGGATCTTATATCATTAATACAGATAGTATTTTTTTAGGAATCCTCTCGGATTTAAAAAAGATAAAAAAGCCTTCACTCATTGCTACAAAGTTTCATAATTCCATGGCCGATGTCATAACTAAAACAGTGAATAAGTTTTCTAAAAAACTTAGTTTAAAAGATGTTGTTTTAAGTGGCGGCGTTTTTCAGAATACGTTTTTAAAGAAAAAAACCATTAAAAAATTGTCTGGCATAGGCGTACGCACGTATATGAACGAAAAAATGTCGGTAAACGATTTCAACATAGCATTGGGGCAGTACTATGTGTCTTGCAACACCCGCTAAAGTAAAAAATATAGACAAGCAGACCGCAGAGGTTGATTTCGGCGGAATCCAAAAGAATATTTCGCTTGGTATATTAAGCGGCGTTAAAAAGGGCGATTATGTGCTTGTTCATGCTGGTTTTGCGATAGGCAAAGTTAGCAAGGAAGATGCACTTGATACCAGTTTAGCCCTAAAAGAACTGAAGGATGTTTTGCGCGATGAAGGAATCTAATATAGCGCTCATGGAAGTATGCGGAACACATACAATGGCCATTGCCAGATCCGGCATAAAGAAGCTTTTGCCAGAATTTATTCGCCTTATATCAGGGCCGGGATGTCCGGTATGCGTGACGTCTCAAAGCGATATTGATAAGGCAGTAAATTTAGCAGGTAGAAAAGATGTAATTATGGCTACTTTCGGTGATATGATGCGAGTGCCGGGAACATTTTCAAGTCTTGCTAATATGAAGAGAAACGGTGCCGATGTTCAGGTAGTTTATTCCTGCTTAGATGCCCTGAAGATAGCATGCAGTAATCCCCAGAAGAAAATAGTATTTATGGGTGTTGGATTTGAGACAACATCCCCGACGGTAGCGCAAACAATATTGGAAGCTAAAAAAAGAAAGATTAAAAACTTCTTTCTGCTGTCAAATTTTAAACTTATTTTTCCCGCACTTAGGGCCATTTGTTCTATGCCAGATATAAAAGTGGACGGTTTTATATGCCCCGGTCACGTAAGCGTTATTACAGGGGCAGACCCTTATGAAAAATTCGCTAAGACCTTTAAGAAGGCATGTGTCATAACTGGCTTCGATGATGTTGATATTCTTAAAGGCATAAAGCGCTTGGTTCTAATGATAAAAGATGGTAAATATGGAGTAGAGATAGAATATAAAAGGGCCGTTTCTAAAAAGGGCAATCCAAAGGCCAGGGAGATTCTCAGTTCTGTTTTTGAAGAGACAGATTCTTTTTGGAGGGGAATAGGAAACATAAAGGGAAGCGGTCTTCACCTGAGAAAAGAGTTTGAAAGCTTTGATGCCGAGAAAGAATTCAACGTGAAGGTCCCTAAACCCGTTTTCAAGAAGGGCTGTATTTGTGGGGATGTCCTATGCGGCAAAAAAACACCTGAAGAGTGCGCTCTCTTTGGAAAAGCGTGCACGCCGCAAAATCCTATTGGACCCTGCATGGTATCATCCGAAGGAAGTTGTGCAGCATATTATAAATATGGAGAATAGAGAGTGGATAAAAGAATAACGCTTGCCCATGGAAATGGCGGAAGGCGCATGCATGAGCTGGTTGAATATTTCCGTGGTAAGTTTTCTAACAACATGCTTAATGAACTTGCCGATGCTGCAGAAATTTCAGTAAAAAAAGGAAAAATCGCTTTCAGTACGGATTCCTATGTTGTAAAACCGCTTTTCTTTCCAGGAGGCGACATAGGGAAGCTCGCGGTCTGTGGCACAGTAAACGATGTTTCCATGAAAGGCGCAAGACCGCTTTATTTATCTCTGGCATTTATAATCGAAGAGGGTTTTGAGTTTTCACTTCTTGAAAAGATCGCCCAATCAATAAGAAATACTGCTTTAGCATGCAGTGTTAAAATTGTAACAGGTGATATAAAGGTCGTGGAAAAAGGGGCAGCCGACAAAATATATATTAATACTGCCGGAATAGGCGTGATAGAAAAAAATATAAGCGTAGGAACTAGGGCAAGGATTGGTGATTATATTATCATAAACGGCGGTATCGCCGAACACGGCATGGCGATACTTAACGCACGGGAAAAACTTTCATTTAAATCCGGCATAAAAAGCGACTGTGCGCACCTTAATTTTATTGTTCAAAAATGCATGAAGGCCTCAAGGAGTATAAGCGTAATGCGTGATCTAACAAGGGGAGGGCTTGCAACTGCCTTGAGTGAGATTGCTCAAGCATCAAATCTCGGAATCGAAATTTGCGAAAGTGATATACCGATAAAGCCGCGCGTAAAGAATTTTTGTAACGTTTTAGGATTTGATCCTTTATATGTGGCTAACGAGGGTAAATTTATTTGTTTTGTAGCCAAGAAGGATATCCCAAGATTAAAGCGTGCTATGAGTATCGAATCGGCAGTCATAGGAAACGTAACAAAGAGGCATAAAAGAAAAGTGTACCTTAAAACAAGGGTGGGCTCTAGCCGTATCCTGCCTGTATTGGAAGAAGACCAGCTGCCACGAATTTGCTAAGATGATAAAACCTATAATAGAAGAACTTAAGACGAAGAAAAGCCCAATTGAGGTTTTTAAAGCCTTTGCAAAGGAGCCGTACAGTTTTTTCCTTGATAGCGGCATGGATCCGGGAAAACTCGGAAGATTTTCCTTTATGGGCATAGAGCCGTTTTTAAGATTTACTTCAAAAGCGGATGAATCCTTTGTGAATTGCCAGGGCTGGAAGAAGCATTTCAAGGGAAATCCCTTTTATCTTTTGCGCGATCTTTTAGGTAGATACAAATCGGATTTCAAAACCAAAGATTTCCCTTTCTGGGGAGGAGCAGTAGGATGGTTTTCCTATGATCTTAAAGACCGTCTCGAGAAGCTTCCCGATAGGGCTATCGATGACCTACGTATCCCAGAGATAAGCCTTGGTTTTTATGACGCTGTTTTGATTTTTGATAATCTAAAGAAAAAGGCATACATCGCTTCCTCCGGATTTCCGGAGTTAGGAAAAAAAAGAAAATTAAGGGCAAAAGCTAGACTAGAAAGCTTAAAAGAACGTCTTTGGATGACAAATGAAAAGAAGCTTTCCCATAAAAGAAAACGAGACCTTTTCCGTGGTGGGGAATTAAAGTCAAATCTTACAAAAGAAGAGTATATTAAAGCGGTTCTTAAGGCAAAAGAATACATAAAAAAAGGGGATATATATCAGGTTAATTTTTCTCATGGATTTCAAACACAATTTACCGGTAACCCCTTCCAACTA
>JABMRN010000120.1 GCA_013202515.1 Candidatus Omnitrophota bacterium
CCTCTAAACTATCCCATCTTTCTCTTTCAATTCTATTATCAATTAATTCCTCTGGAGTTTTAACCACTGAAGTGTCTGTAGGATGAGACCTTACTGTTGGGGTATCATCAGGAGTAGCTCTATCTTGCCCTGCAATAATTGATTTTAACTCTTCAATAATTGTAGCAAAATTCTGAACATTTTCGGGCTCATAGATACATCTCGAAATTAGACCTTTTGCAGGAGTGCTTATTGACCTCTCTATCGATAGCATAGTATCCCTATTTCCGCCTTGATAAGCGGCAAAATATCTTTCGAAGCTATTGGGCTTGATCGAGATCAATAAACACATAGATCCGAATCGTCTAATATCTTCCGCTCTTCCTTCTTCAGCCATTTTTGCAAGATTAAAATCAATCAATTTTATATTTCCATCTTCTTCAAAAATTATATTATTTGATTTTATATCGTTGTGTGTGGCACCGACCTCATGAACCTCATTTATTATTTCGGCCATCTGAAGCATGATATTTAAAGATTCCTGCGTATCTTCCGGAAGTCTTCCCTCCCTACCTATCTGCCATAATGTTTTTCCTTCAATATGATCCATTATAGTGTAGCGACGTCCTTTTCTCTTTCCTGTGCTGTATGCGTATGGAAAATGTCTATTTCTACCATCCGGATTAAGTTTTCTTAATATTCTATATTCATTCTTAAAATATGGGTTATGGAGTCCGTCTTTAGCCCATTTCAGCACGTATTTTTTTGAGCGGTATTTTCCAGTATAAACTTCGGACATCCTTGTCGAACCTATATCCTTTATTTCGCCTAAATCTTCCCACCGCCTCGGATCATGCGTCAGACGATTTGCGTAACTTACCAGAGCATAAGGAGTTGCAAAACAAATACTGAGTATATTCTGTATTTGCTTTCTAACTCCTTGCGTTGCAAGGGGTTGCGCAACACGTCTGGTATCGAGTGTAAGCTTTCTCTCGAGGCGCTTAATGCTTTGACCCATTACACCGCCTTTTACGGGCTTCCACTTTCCGGGCACTACCCTGAACAAGCTATAGTGTATTGCTTCGGATAAGCCAAATAATATAAAAATTCCTATATATCCAGCAGAGATCCATTGACCGGCAAGTCCGATAAAAAGAATCGGAAATGTCGACACCAAAGCTACTATGCAGGCCAAATGCAAACGCCGCAGAAAACGAATATTTTTCAACAATTCGACAGATTCGTCATAGGACAACTTTAGAAATTGCTTGTCAAATACAGACCAATATCGGTTAGCTATGACAAATACGCCCATACCTATAGTTGTTGTTAATGTGTAAAATATGAGGGGAAGCCATTCCTGGGCCGTGATCATCACTGGTGCTGCAATCAAGTAAACCAAGAAAAGGGTAATGCCCCCCTGCCGCGTCACGTTCCAAGACGACCTTTCTACTCTTTTAAAATACTGTAATTGTTTCCACCTCCAAGCTGCCTTTTCCCATTTAGCATCCTCTTCTCTTTGTGGAATATCCTCTTTTCCGATCTGTCGTGACCATGCTAAAATTCGTTTCAACGGCGATACGAGGTAGGTATTTATGTCATTGCGGACGGTTTTTTTGAGGATTCGCCAGGCTTCTTTTGATGTGAGTGGCGCGTGTATTCTTATGGCACGACGTAAGTGGAAAAGGTAAAGCAATGTCCCTGCTAAAAGTAGTTCATATATACCAAGCGCAATTCCTCCTACCAATATCCCTCCACGCATATGAGTCATATCTTCAGTGGATGGTTCGCTACTGACAACTCTTTCCCATATCAAAGAAGCCGGTTTTTCCAGATTATTCACCAAAACCGCTATGCCTTTTCTTTGCTTAATTTCCTCTCTTATAAATACCCTTTGCGTATTTCCAACTTCAATTAATTCGTATAGCTCAACGCCTGTTCCCCTCATAATAAGATCATTAAATTTTCTTGTTAGACATTTATTAATAATTGCCAAATACCTATAAACTTTTGCTTTTTCTGTTTCAGAATTAACTTCGATGATAAAATCTATGTCTGAAGTCGGCCTTATGTCATCAACCATGCCTGAACCAACATCTCCAAAAAGCCAAACCCTGCTTAAGCCGTCACATAACTCGCCTAAATACCTTGTTAACAATAGTGATATTTCGTATCTAAATATGCTATGCGCTGATTTATTACCAGCTTTTAATTTTTCATAAACACCCTGCTCATCATGCCCTCTCACCTTAGGCATTGTCGATCGAATAGCTACTTTCCACAATTCTTCCATTTTCCGTTCCACAAGTTCCTGTTTAGCAAAATCAATATCTTCTTCCGGGGAACTTGGTTTTTGGCCAGCCGTGTGTGACGACTCCAGGGTTGGAGTGGCAGGCGGTTCTTCCTCTTGGGCGTTCGAGCCCCCGTCATCTTGAGAATCCATAATCTTCTCTACTTTGGCAACCATCACCTCCAGCAATTGCCTGATTAATTCTATTTTGTACCTATTGCCCTCTTCTTTGCCCCAATTGATCAAAGTATCATATAACTGTGCGTTATCAATTTCAAAAGAAGTAGGCACTTCGAGGTCCGCCAACTCTTCTAAAAGTTCATTAAAATCGCTTTCATACAAAGCTTCTAATAATTCGATATAAGCATCTGAATCCTGTCTTCGTGAATAGAGATGTTTTGCACATATAACAGCGTGTAAATATTGAATTGTTTTTACAATTTTTTCTATATTAATTATATCTCCATATCCATATTCCAAGCGAAAATATGCTTGATTTTCGATAGGTTCAGCTTCATATTCATCTTCATCTTTACGAATAGAAGCTACCTTGCTTGATTTCTTATTCATTATCCTCTCTTCACTTACATATGCTAATACTACTGCCATCGTCAACTTGAGGGCATCGGAAGTTATTTTGGCTTCATCCGTATCATTTATCAAATCATCTTCAGGCACCCCCACGTTAACCTGTACAGAAATAATATCATTGCTTTCCATACCATTTTGTTGTAAAGCTTTTAATATCTCCAGCTGAGTAAGCGCACTCCAAGAAGGCCTAAAACTGAATTCGTCATATGCCAAGGATACACCTTCATAATCTTCGGAATATATCAGTCTACTATCATAGTAAACAGTTTCTTTTGGTTCGATTCGGTCATAAATATGTACTTCATAATCTATTATGTCATTACTAAAATCAGGTCCCATATAAGCTTCGATTTCCAAGCCTACGGGAGAACGCAAAACCCTAGATTTATATTCGGTTTGCCTTACTAAATCTCGTGAAACGCCCAAATCTATTGCTTGCTGTGCACCCGGTAATAAATTATGCTCCTCTCTCACATAGACATACTTATCTTTCTCATACTGAAGTTCCCATTCATGCTTCATCCCTTTGGTTTTTTTCTTAGAAAATATCCATTTTTTGCCTTCGCCTAACCCTAATCTGGGTAGAATAAATACGGATTCGCCATCCTCCTCTTCCTCTTTTAGGGCATTCCAATCAAACCCCGAAAGCAGCTCTGGTCCAAATGGTTTTATAATTATCTCATAAATCAGTTTTTTAGTTTTTGCACCATCCAAGCCCACGCCAAGGGCTGCAGCTATCAAATAGAGCAAAAATAAGGGTGGAGCGCTCTGTAGAAGCGTTGTGTCTGACTTCTCAAGGTCTACGGCAAAGCCTTTGTCGGTAGGTATAATCACACATGGGGGTTTAAATGCGCTGGGAACCGCCAAGGCAGAACGCCTGCCTGTCTGGCAGGCACGCATCTCGTCTGAGGCGAAAGACACCTCATTCCACAATAATGCGATGGTAAGGGTGAGACAGATTATCTTGAATATAATATGCCTCTTATTTAAAGGGGTAATTACTGTGTCCATATGTATGCTAATATATCATAATAGCCACCAAGAGTTGTCACAGTAGTGCAATAGTTATGTAAAAGAAATGTAACTGTTTATTCGCTTAAAAAAAGACTAAATAACCTCCCAACCCTCCAGACGTGTTACATAACATATTGAAAAATAAGGGGTTATAAAACAAATATTAGGGTAAATTGTATGGTAAAGAAGTTTAAGGTATTAGATAGATTTGATTATTTATAGATGCGGGGAACGCGGGCGGTTATACCAGTTACTATTTCGTAGGGAATAGTGCCTGCAAGACGGGCCAATTTCTCTATTTTTATTTCCTGACTCTTCTGTTTTCCAATCAGTACTGCCTCATCTCCGACCTTTACATCCTTGATGTGTCCGACATCAATCATTGACTGGTCCATTGTAACCTTTCCTACGATGCGGGTAGATTTGCCTTTTATCAGGACTTTTGCCTTATTGGAAAGTATCCTTCCATAGCCATCAGCATATCCTATAGGCAGGGTAGCAATTTTTGTAGGAACCTGCGTAATATAAGTCCTACCATAACTTATTGATCGGCCGGGGGGAGTATCCTTGAGAAAAGCTATCCGTGTTTTCAATGAAAAGGCAGGTTTTAATTTAAGTAGCCTGGCAAAGTTTTTTTTCGGATATATGCCGTATATTATTAAACCGGGCCTTATAAGGTTAAGATGGGATTTCTTCCAATCAACCGTAGCGATAGAATTTGCAGCATGCCTTAGAGGAATATCTATATAATGGGTTCTTAATTTTTTAAGCAAATTTTCGAATGAATTTATCTGATATTGAGTAAAAAATTTATCCCTTCCTGCAATAGAAAAATGTGTATATATGCCTTCGATGTCAATATGCTTGCAATTCCTTACATTCTCTATAAAGCCAAACGCCTCTTCGTGCCAAACACCGATTCTTCCCATGCCCGTATCTACTTTTATGTGTACCTTGGTTCTTATCTTATTTTTGTTTAAAGCCTGTAAAAGTTCGTTATTGCACAAGGTTAATGTAATATTATTTTTTACGGCGGGTTTTACCTCATGCGGAAAAATTGAACCTAGAATTAAAATTGGGGCTTTTATTTGTGCTTTTCTTAACTTTATCGCTTCATCAAGGGTAGCAACCCCCAGATAAGAAACATTTTCTTTTTCAAGAGCGCGTGAGACCTGAATGCTGCCGTGGCCATAAGCATTGGCCTTTACCACAACCATGATGTTGACGCCGGCACTTACGGATTTTTGAATGGATCGATAATTCTTCCTGATTGCCTCTAAATCTATTTCAGCCCAAGTAGGCCTGTACATTTTCATAATCTACCTATTTACTATCTCTTAATGCTTAAATCCCCTAACATTGCATTCTTTCGGGTGCATATACATCGGGGTTACTCGATTAACATCTTCGTACCCGTTTTTACTATGTTTCTTTATTCCTAACTTTGCCACAATCTCAGCCCTGGGATACCAATCACTATCTTTTGAGAGCCTGACTAAAGGATTCCTCTTGACCATGTATTTACCGTATATCTCTACACCGTCTCCGAAGAATAACGTCGGGCCCTTTATTGTATCGAGTAAATCGTCTACGCCCAGTAAAAAATAATCGGTAATTCTTTCAATATCTTCTTTTGTTGATTTGTATATCGCAGAATATAATTTATCTTTTTTCGCATCAAGAATCGGAGCAATATAACCGTCATTATCACTGTAGTTAAAGGCGATAACATCTAAAGTCGGCACAGTAACTATTGGAACACCCGAAGCAATAGAGAAAGCCTTAGCACATGAGACGCCTATCCTAAGGCCTGTAAATGAACCGGGACCTATGCTAACAGCAATGGCATCCAAATCTTTTAATTTAAGATGAGATTCCTTTAATACCTCATCTATAGCCGGAATAAGCTCTTTTTCATGCCTCATTCCCAAGTCCCTATGATATGTTGAAAGAATATCGTCACCGCCTAAAACTGCAACACTCAGGAACTTAGTAGTTGTATCAAACGCTAATATCCTCATATTTTATAATGATTACACGGATTATCTGTGTAATCTTTCTCCAATCTGTGTAATCATTCTATATCCTTAATCTTTATCTTTCTTTTATTTTCGCCGTTATGGAAAAGCTCAACATGAATCCTTCTTTTCGGCAATATATCTTGTATTTTATCAGCCCATTCAACAACAGTCACGCCTTTTCCGTAAAAATACTCCTCATATCCCGTTGTATCAAGGGCAGAGCTTGAATCAAGCCTGTATATATCAAAATGATATAACGGCAGCCGGCCCTTATACTGTTTTATAATAACAAATGTTGGGCTATTTACATA
>JABMRN010000121.1 GCA_013202515.1 Candidatus Omnitrophota bacterium
CTATCCAAAAGAAACCGGCTTATACAGTTAAGAAGAGGCCGGTATCTAATAGTACCATTAAAGGCCCCTAATCAGCAGTGGATGCCAAATGAATATCTCGTGGCATCATTATGGATGGACGAAATCCCTTATTATGTTGGATACAGCTCGATGTATAATTACTGGGGATTTACTGAGCAAATTCCGCAATCAGTTACTGTTTTGAACACAATGAAAGAGTGGAAACGAAATATTAAAAATATTAGGTATGTGGCAATTAAAATATCTTCCCGAAAAATGTATGGGATCAAAAAAATAAGAATCGATGAAGAAAATATATCGATTAGCGACAAAGAACGAACGCTTGTGGACTTTATATTCAAACCGATGGGGTCATGGGAAAATGTTCAATCTGTTGTTGACGAGCAAGTGAACAACATCGATCTTCAAAAATTTATACGCTATTTAATAAAATATCCAGTAGTGGTAGTTCGCAAGAGAGCAGGGCTTATGCTTGAGAGGGCAGGCGTTTCTCCAAAAATCTTAACTAAACTGAAACAATCTATCGGAGCGAAAAACACATATGTAAATTTCAACCCTTTTATTAACTCGCGGAAAGGAAAAGTAAATCAAGACTGGAAGGTTATTATTAATGGATAAGAATAAATTAAAGGATATTATTAATTTCATAGCCGATAAGCAGGGATTTCGTCCAGCTATCATAGAGAAGGATTATCATTTGACAAAAATACTTAACGCGGTCAATGAGCACTTAAGTCGTGACATTATTTTTAAAGGCGGGACATTATTGAACAAAGCTTACTTAAATTATCATAGATTAAGCGAGGATTTGGATTTTTCATACAGGAACGATGTTGATGTTTCTACACGTGGAAAAAGGTCAAAAGCAATAACATCGATTAGAAAGAAGATGCCGTCTTTTTTGTCTTTTTTAGGGCTCACGAGTGATAATCCTGAAGGTAGGGGCTTTAATAACTCAACACAATATCTTTTTAACCTTCAATTTCAGTCAATTATTATGAAGCGCAAGGAAAGTATAAAATTTGAAATATCATTGCGTCAACCTTCTTTTTTGTCCCCTACAACCGTTCAGGTTAAGCATTTTTATCAAGACCCATTTAGCGGAGAGGATTTATTCCCACAAGGAAGTGTGTTAGCGTTGTCCCTGGAAGAGTGCGCAGCTGAAAAACTGAAAGCGGCTATATCTCGTTTAACACCCGCAATTAGAGATTATTATGATTTAGTGCACTTTATCAAGATAGGATTTGATTTTACACGGCCGGATTTGCTGAAGCTGGTTAATAAAAAATTGGAGCTTGATGGATATAAAAGAGATTATTCTTATAATTTGGGCTTATCTGATCAGGCAATCGAAGAACTAAAAAGAGTCAGCGAAAGCGATCTTACCCCTATGATTAGAGCTGATGAGAAGTTTGATTTGGATGAGGTTTTCGCACATTTTAATAAATTATTTAGGAAGAGAAAATGAAATAAAACTTGCACCAATAGCGCGAGAAATTGATAAATATTTATGAGATATAGCAAAATGTGATGATAAAATTTGGTATCAGGCAATCATTTGATAGGATCGAACAAATTGAAAATAGATACGCCGATATCAAAGTTCCTGTAGAAGTAGCCGTGCCATATTACTGGGACATTTATGAGCCGGTTAGGGCGTATTTAGGCGAGATCGCAGAAAAAATTAAGTCGTATGGTACAGAGGTATTAAGCGTTCATGCTGTTCAAGCGCCTATTACAGATGAAAGATTCAGAATATGGGGCAAGGAGATAGCTGATTTTGCTAAAGATTTAGGAGCAAAAACCATCACTTTGCATCCGAATAATATAAATAAAGATGAGGAGCCCCAAAAAGAAGCACTCAGGAATTTAGAATATTTTACCGGTTTATACAGCAGCGATATTGTTTTTTGTATTGAAACTTTTGAAGGCAAAAGAAGGATATTTACTCCTGATGAGACGCTTACATTCAATTTGCCGATGACTCTCGATACTTCGCATATAAAGGACAATGAAAAGATATGGAGCTTGCTCAAAAGGTATAAAAAAAACATTATGAATGTTCATCTTTCAGCCAGGGAGGGTAGTAAGCAGCATTTGCCAATTGATAGCTTTTGTAGGGATGTGGTCAGTTATCTTATCGAGTGCAAATGGAGTGGTGATGTTATATTGGAGTATCTGCCGGAATTCCACGATAGATTAACAGAGGATTTGGAGAGTTTAAAAAAGATATATTAAAAACGGAGGATATAATGTCTGATCATATCCTTG
Organism: Candidatus Omnitrophota bacterium; assembly: GCA_013202515.1. Classification (GTDB taxonomy): domain Bacteria; phylum Omnitrophota; class Gorgyraeia; order JABMRN01; family JABMRN01; genus JABMRN01. The sequence goes on from JABMRN010000121.1 coordinate 2,293, forward strand.
ATAAAGAAGAAAAAGCCGCCAAGAAGTTATTAAAGAAATACCCGTTTATAAAAGATATGTGGAAGGAAAGAGAGAAGGCTTTTGGAATAGCACATAGGAAAGAAGCGGCGATAGAAAAGAAATATAATAAGATTGCTAAAAAAGCAGGGCTTAAGAACCTTAAATTTGCATACAACGAGTATTCTTTTGGTATAGATGTCAATGATGTCGACATACATAGTACCAACTTAAAAGAAAATAGATTACTTATTCACGACATGACGTTGGAAGGACGATAATTGATTATGAAAAAAATCTACATCCGCACCTTCGGCTGGCCGTATGTCCAAGTACGTAGGGATGATTTTGGGGCTGTTGAGGAAGATAA
>JABMRN010000122.1 GCA_013202515.1 Candidatus Omnitrophota bacterium
ACATTCTTTAATTGAAAAAAGCTACCATTAATATGAAGCGATTCACGCCTTTCCAGAGAAAAGTATATAGAGCTGTTTTAACTATTCCCAAAGGACACGTTAGAACTTATAAGTGGATAGCTGAACACATAGGCAAGCCGAATGCTTCAAGGGCTGTAGGAGGGGCTCTAAATCGGAATCCCCATACTGTTATAATACCGTGCCATAGAGTTATAGGATCCAATGGTTCGTTAGGAGGCTATTCAAAAGGTATACAAATGAAAAAAAGGCTGCTCAACAAAGAAGGGCTTGACGTACATGGATACCATTGATATAATTAGCACATATAAATAAGGAGCAATTTAATGTTAGAAGAATTAAAAGATAAATTACAAAGTATTCAAAAACGGATCTTGGATCTAAGGAGCTATCTTTGACATCCCGGCCAAAGATAAAGAGATCCAGTCTATCGAGATAAAGCTGTCAGAGCCGAATTTCTGGCAAAATCAGGAAAAGGCCAACAGCATAATAAAAACGTTAAAAGAGCTTAAAGCCGTCAGAAATCCCTTCCACGGTGTTGAATCCAAATATATGGAGATAGGAGAGCTTCTTGGTATTACAGATGAAAGCGATAAGGGCTCACTGTCTCATTTAATCGAGGAGGTAAAGAAGCTTGAGAAAGAGCTTGCCGCGCTTGAATTTAAGAGCATGTTGAGTCAGAAGGAAGATGTTTTAAATGCTATTTTAAGCATAAATTCAGGTGCTGGTGGAACCGAGGCTACAGATTGGGCAAACATGCTACTTCGGATGTATACAAAATGGTCAGAGAAAAAGGGTTATGTGACTCAGTGGGTTGATTCGCTTCCTGGTGAAGAATGCGGAATTAAAAATGCTACAGTCATCATTAAAGGGGCATATGCCTACGGTTACCTAAAGAGCGAAATAGGGGTTCACAGACTAGTCAGAATATCGCCTTTTGATGCAAACAAAAGAAGACATACATCCTTCGCATCGGTGGACGTGATCCCGGAGATAACCGATGAAATAAACGTTGATATTAATCCTGCCGACTTAAGGATTGATACCTATAGAGCTGGTGGAAGAGGTGGTCAGCATGTGAATGTGACTGATTCAGCAGTTCGTATAACACACGTTCCAACAAATATAGTTGTTCAGTGTCAAAACGAACGCTCTCAATATAAAAATAAATCTATGGCAATGAAGGTGTTAAAGGCCCGACTTTACGAACGAGAAAGAGAAGAGCAAAGGAAGAAGGTAACTAAACATTATGCAAGTAAGAAAAAAATCGAATGGGGAAGTCAAATACGTTCTTATGTGCTCCACCCGTATTCTATGATAAAAGATCACAGAACGAATTTCCAGACTTCAAATAACCAAGCTGTGCTGGATGGGGCTTTAGATGGTTTTATGGAGGCCTACTTAAAAAATGTTTAACATATTCAAAAAAATTATTGGTTCGCAGAACGAAAGGGAAATAAATAGACTTACCCCTCTTGTGGAAAAAATAAGCGACCTTGAGCCTTCGATATCTGCTCTTTCTGATGATGAATTAAAAGGAAAGACAGAAGAATTTAAAAGGCACATTGAGGAAAAAAATAAATCTCTTGGACCAATTATTGCTGAACAAAGAGAGAATTATTCCAAAGTAAATTCTCCGCAGGACAAAGATAAAGCTAGAGCCAAGATAAGGGATTTAAAAAATGAGATTTTCGAAGATATTCTACCTGAGGCGTTTGCCGTAGTGCGTGAAGTTGCCCGAAGGACTATAGGCATGAGGCATTTTGATGTACAGATAATGGGTGGTATAGTGCTTCACGAGGGCAAGATTGCTGAGATGGCCACGGGCGAAGGAAAAACCCTCGTAGCAACGTTGCCCACATACCTAAATGGCTTAGCTGGAGAAGGAGTTCACATTGTTACCGTTAACGATTATCTCGCCAAAAGGGATAGGAACTGGATGGGTCCCATATTCGAATTTTTGGGTCTTACAGTAGGCGTTATTCAGCACGACATGGATACCGAAACAAGAAGGAAGCAGTACCTGTGTGATATTACCTACGGTACCAATAATGAATTCGGGTTTGACTATTTAAGGGATAATCTTGTTATATCAAAAGATGAGATGGTTCAGCGAAAGCATAATTTTGCCATAGTTGATGAGGTGGATAGCATACTTGTAGATGAAGCAAGAACTCCTCTTATTATATCCGGCCCCGTTGATACAGTAAACACAGCTTTTACCGAAAATAGGCCTGTGGTAGAACATATTAATAAAATGCAGAAATACCTGATAGAGGATTATATAAAGACATTAAAAGAAGCTGTTTCTCAGAACAAGGATGAAGATATTAGAAAGCTTCTTTATATAGTTTACAAAGGTTCGCCAAAACAGAGAGAATTTTTAGATCTGACATTAAAAGACTACAAGATAAAGACGCTTTTAGATAAAACTAGTTCTTATTATGATTCAAAGATGATGGAAGCCGAAAGGACTGAGCTTTTAGAAAAGTTATATTTTACATTTGATGAAAAAACGCGCGAAGTTACCTTTACCTCTAAGGGTGAGGATGCAATGCGGGAAAAATTTGGAATAGAATTTATGATTGAGGATTTAGAGTCTAAGATAGCCGAACTAGCCGCTGACGAGTCCATAGATGAAGAGAAGAAACTTACCAAAGAAGAGGCGCTTACCAAGGAGTACGTAGAACAGCAAAAACGCGTTGATAGCATTAAGCAA
>JABMRN010000123.1 GCA_013202515.1 Candidatus Omnitrophota bacterium
ATAAATACGGCGTACCTTTGAGGATGCAAGCCTTTATTGAGCAGGGGCTGTTCTGGGCCTTGAACTCCGTTCTTTTGTTATGCGCGGGAAGCCTTTTGGCGACCGCTGTTACATGGTCAATATTCACGCTTCTTCACCTTCCCGGGCGAAAGGACATGCCTAACGCGCCACCGTGGAGTTCTATATTAGGCATTGCCGCCATGAACGCAGCAGCATTTGGAATATTAGGATGTTTACTCAATAGCGGCATATCCGGTATTATCGCGAGCCCCGCCTTAAGCGTACCTTATTTACTTCTTTTCGCGTTTACAACTGCTGTACACGTTTTCCTGAATACAAAAAAAGCTTCAAAAGCAAAACTCGATGAGATGTGGGATGAGGCGCTTTCTAAGACTGCTTCCAAGTTAAATTTAGGAAGCGAAGAAATCCTGGTTGAGCGTTTAAGGAAATTTGATAAACCAGCGCACAGCACGTTTAGATATATACTTTCGCAACTAGTCGCTCTAGAACTGGGAGCCTCCGGTGACATGGTGGAAAGGGTTTGGCTTTTTGGAAGCGTTAATGGCAGCGAAGACAACATAGGGCCCGTATCAGATATAGACCTTTTAATGGAAGTTGATTCAGATGCTAAAAAGGTAAAAACGTCCAAAGCCATCGCATCTATGAATATCCATTTTACAAAAAAATTCAATCTTATTATGGCTGATACGGGTATACGAATTACAGAATTAATAGATACGATCAACAAGCTTTTATTACCGGATGAAATCGAGGAGAGAAAGGGCTTTGCTGCACTGATTAAGCCACTATATGATTTGCCTGCCTCGCTTTTATTTGACCGTAAAAAAGTGCCTGACGCAAGCGCAGAATCCACAGCAAAAAAAGGCCCGCCGTCTATCCTGGAGGCGGCAGAGATACACATAAAAGAAGCCGCGGCAACGATGGAGCTCGACAAAAGCATCAAAAAAATATTATTAAAGCCAAAAAGAGTAACCACGGTTAAATTCGAGATCGAGCTTGATGACGGGGACATGGTTACGTTCTGGGCCTTTAGAGCACTTCAGAACGATGCCCGCGGCACCGGTAAAGGCGGGTTAAGGTGGCTTGTAGGAATGGGCGAGACGCTTGAAGAGGCGAAGGAAACAGCTGTCGGCCTTGCCACGCTTATGAGCGTTAAAAATGCGGTTATAGGCATTCCTTATGGCGGAGGCAAAGGTGACGTGTTCGTCGAGGACAGGGAATATACGCTGAATGATAAAGCACGCATTATGAGAGCATTTTCACGGAAACTTACCCTGAAACGTGCTGTAGGCACTTTCATAGACGTCCCGGCCCCGGATAAAGGGACCGGCGCAGAGATGATGGCATGCTTCGCTGATGAGCATCTAAAAATTCTCGCGGAAAAAAGACAATTGCGTGACAGGGAAATACAGAGGACTTTAAGAAGACTGAATCCCCCGGATAATCCGCGGGATACGCCTTACCTGGACGAAGCTTTAAGGATTCTGTCGGAAGATAAAGAGGGCGTCCGACAGTGCCCGGAAATAGGAGTCGTTACCGGAAAACCTGTTGGCAAGGGCGGCTCGAAAGGCAGGACTAAAGCCACTGGATTCGGAGGATTTTTGACGCTTAAGACTATGCTTAGATATTTTTCATCGGTAAACGACATGGACAGAGATAATATAGGAAAGCGCCTAAACGAAAAGACTAAAGCGGTTTTAAGAAAACCCGTACAGGAGATGACCGCCGGAATCCAGGGAGGTGGCAACGTTGGCGAATATAACGCATGGGAATTTTATAACGCAGGTACGAAAATAACATTATTACAGGATGCTGTGCCGGAGGATGTAAATGGCAAAACAGAATATGTTTCTTATACCTTATATAACCCCAGCGGTATCAATTTAGAGCTGCTGGATCAATATTTAGCCAGAATGCCTGATGGCAGATGGGAGCCGTTTAAAAACGTAAGCCAGGAATTCTTGAATAGAACCGGGACCAGGTTAATTCGAAGCGATAAAAAACTTTTCTGGACATATCACACGGATATAAAAGTGGCGGCGGCAACTGAAAACGTTATTACATCTGAAAATGCTGAAAGCGTAAACTGCGAGATACTTCTCGAATTGGCAAATTGCCCGATTACGCCCGAAGCCGATAAAATTCTTATGAAAAAAGGTATCTTAATTATTCCGGACGTCCTTGCTAATGCGGGCGGAGTTACGGTCTCATATTTCGAATGGCTGCAGAATATAGAAGGCAGATACTGGAGTGAAATAAGCGTTGATAAGATGCTGGAAGAGAGGATGAGCGTTGAAACACAAAGCGTCATAGATATAGCAAAGAAATACGATGTCGACCTCAGGCAAGCTGCTTTCATATTAAGCCTGGCGAGAATCGCAAACGCGGAAATCGCGAGAAATCGGATATTGAGATTCGCCCTTTGGTTTAAGAAAGTATTTAAATCGCAAAAACCATACGAAGGCTACGGGGAGCTCGGGTTGTATCCGGAAACCGTCGAAGAGCTTAAAGAAATACGCAAAAAGGACGGTTTTAAAGAGCTTATTGCGAGAGACGAAGCGAGGCACAAAAAGAAAATAGACGCTTATGTAAACAGTGTAAAAGAAAAATTTAGTGATCAACAAAGAGGTTTTGTTCTCGTAGGCGGGCCCACAACGAGCGGAAAGATAGCGTTTTCAGAACGTATTGCCGATAAGTTGCGATCAGAAATGCCAAGCCGGAAAGTAACAATGCTTGATATCGATTTATACCTGGATGGACTAGCAGAGGATATGGCAGGGCCTGAGTATTCCGAAGAAACCATATACAGGAAAAGGCTCGAGGAAACGGTTCGCCTGATGAAGGAGCTCTTAGAAGGCAGAGAAACCGGTATTTATGTCATGAAAGACGGCCGGTTAACCAGAGATAAATTAAAATTAGAAAAAAACGAAATACTTGTTATTGAAGGGAACTATCTTCAGACACCGGAGATGCTGGATAAAAAAATAGGAGTCTTAAAAGGAGAACAGATCTTCAGCATTTTTGTCAATACCGCGCCAAGTCTGAAACTCGCGAAAAATCGGCCGCTCACTTCTCTGGATCTTCGGTTTATGAGGCATATTCTTACATTTACCGGAATATTCAACAAAGACCCGCTCGAAATCATTAGAAAATGGTCGACAGAGAGAGAGCTTAGCCTTAAATACACGTATCCAACCTGGAAAAATGCAGATGTTACATTTAATAGCTACTTGTCATACGAGCTACCTGTACTAAAGCTGTATATCAAGCCTATATTGAAAAGAGCATTGAGGGAAGCCAGGGGGGAAAGAGATCAGGTCTCTATCAAGGCGATAAAGCATCTTCTGCTCATATTAAAAGGCGTGCGCGCCGTAGATATGAGCGGGGACATCCCGGATGATTCCATAATAAGG
>JABMRN010000124.1 GCA_013202515.1 Candidatus Omnitrophota bacterium
AAGAAAATGGCGAGACGATATCTAAAACGGCAATCAAAAATAGGATCAAGGAATTGGTTGATCAAGAGAATAAAGCCAAGCCGCTAAGCGATAATGAGTTAATGAAGAAATTAGAAGAAGAAGGGATTTTTATTAAAAGACGTACAACTGCCAAATACAGAGAAGCAATACATCTACTGCCGACCCACCTAAGAAAGAGATCTAGTAAATAAACACAAAAAAACACCGATAAAGTCAAACGACATATGGCGGACTCAAACATTTTTTTGGTCCCCACCACTTATGTCGGCAACCCAGCCACCATTACGCCTTCTACAGCGATTTAAGGCCTGTCGGCTTTGCGTCCCACGGTTTCCCGTAGTTTGCCTTTATCGGCTTATAATAAGTATATCACGATATCTTACTTTTGTCAATACTAACAACTCAACCAATATCTACTACTGTTTCATCGCTGGATGCATGTTCCTCAATATCCCACTTCTGATAAAGAGACTGACTTAACTCCTGAAGGAACAAGGACTTACGAGAAATTACTGTGCCCATTTGATAATCAAAACGGGTAATGGGATGAATAAGATATAGGTCATTTTTTGCACGGGTGCTAGCTACATAAAAAAGACGCCTTTCCTCTTCAAGCTGGAATGGCTCTTCTATTGATTTTGAATGCGGGAACTGACCTTCACAAAGACCTACTATAAAAACAGAATTCCACTCTAACCCCTTGGCCTGGTGAATCGTGGATAGCACCAAGTACTCATCGCGTTTTGCCTTTTCTTTTATCGTTTCCCCTTTAAATGATTCACGTAATGTTATATCGTGAAGAAGTGTTCTTACTGATTTATAGGAATGCGCAAAATTTATTAATTCGTGGAGATCCTCTACCCTGTCTTTTGCGTTTTCAAAGTGGGTATAGACATAATCTTCATACCCGCTCTCTACGATTTTTCGTACCAACTCATCAGGCTTTTTTATCAGGTCCTTATGGAGTAGGGGCTTCATTACTTTTTTGAACTGGTTAAAACCTCTCTGAGCCCTTTCCGGGAGGAATTTTCCAAATTTGGGGTTAAGTACTTTTTCAAGGGATCCGGCCTGTGCAAACTCATCAAATATCTTTCCGGCATAACTTGTACCTATTCCAGGGGCAAGTGTTAGAGCCCGTATCCAGGCTAGTTCATCTAGGGGATTAATCAATATCTTCACAAAACTCAATACGTCCTTAATATGGGCCTGTTCAAAGAACCTAACCCCTCCCCTAACTACGTAAGGAATGTTCCTTTTTATAAGCTCCATTTCGACTTCTGCTGACTGGTAATGTGCCCTGAAAAGAACGGCTACCTCATTTAGCGGTACGCCCTCTTCCCCTAATTCTAGTACCCTTTGAGCAACAAAGGCAGATTGTGAATAGAGATCGGTAACCTCTATTAAGGCGGGTTTAGTGTGACTATCCTTTACAGTCCGAAGGTGCTTCTCGAACTGGTTTGTATTATTGGCTATTGATTGATTCGCCAGATCAAGTATTTCCGGGGTAGAGCGATAATTTGTTTCAAGTTTAAATATTTTAACATCGGGATAATCATTGGGAAAGTTCAATATATTAGAAACATCCGCACCCCTGAATGAATAAATGGCTTGGGCATCATCGCCTACTACCAGGACGTTTCTGTGAAAGGTTGAAAGCTCTTTTATTATGCCTGCTTGTAATTTGTTCGTATCCTGGTACTCATCTACAAGGATATACTTAAACTGCTCGGTAAATCTTTCTTTTGCCTCAGGAACATTACGAAGAAGCCAAAGCCATTTCGTAAGCAAATCATCGTAATCCATGACATTTGAAATCTGCTTCTTGGATTCATATTCATTTTTGATTCTGTTTATAGTCTGGGTGAACCCAAGAAAATACGGGTAAAACTCCTTTAAGGTCTCTTCTATGGCCTTTCCACAATTGATTGAATAGCTTATAATGCGCCTTATAACCTTGGGCTTGGGAAAGTGCTCTTCCCCAATCCTAATCTTAAGGTTCTTAATGCATACCTTTATCAAATCCAGGGCGTCTTCTTCATCTAGGATGCCGTAATCGGCTCTATAACTCAATCTCTTAGCGTATAGCCTTAAGGAGCGATTTCCGATATGGTGGAATGTGCCGCTCCATAGATTTCTTGGCTTGGCCTTAAGAAGCATCTCTACCCTATCCTGCATGGTCCTGGCTGCCTTATTGGTGAAGGTAACAAGAAGGATATTCTTAGGTGGAACGCCTTTTGATAAAAGATAGGCAACCCTGTAAACGAGTGTCCGGGTCTTGCCGCTGCCTGCACCGGCCAAAACTAAAGAGGGACCGTCTGCTTCAGTTACGACCTTATACTGTTCCGGATTAAGGTCCTTACTGAAATCTATGTGTGATGAAATGCCACTATCTTAATCAGTCTTAATAACGTATTTCATGATTAATTCATTATACTCAAAAAAAAGAATATTCCAAAGGTTTTTTATTAAGATTGTAGTGTTTATGTTATAATTTTACTGCGATGAAAACACATTACACAATTCCATTTTTCATACCCCACGAGGGCTGCCCGTTTGCGTGCATATTTTGTTCTCAGAAAAAAATATCTGGTGCTAAGCGAAGTATTACGCCCAAGGATATTGCTCCCAGAATTCGCCGCTACCTAAAAACCATCCCTCGAGACAGGACGAAGCATATAGAGGTTGGATTTTTTGGAGGCAGTTTCACTGCAATACCTACCCAAAGACAAGAGGACTTCTTAAATGAAGTTCGGCCTTTTGTACAAAAAGGCAAGATTGACGGTATACGCCTTTCTACAAGGCCGGATTTTATATCTAAAGCTATTCTTAGCATGCTGAAGAAATGCAAGGTCTCCACTATAGAGCTTGGCGTTCAATCGATGTCAGACCGTATCTTAAAAAAAGCAAAACGCGGCCATGATGTAAAAAGCATAAGAACAGCATCCTCTATGATATTGAAATACCATTTTAAGTTAGGTCATCAAATAATGGTGGGGCTACCGGGAAGCACGGATAAAGATGAGATGGATACCGCTAAAATGTCCGTTAGATACGGAGCTTCTGAGGTACGGATCTACCCTGTATTAGTCATAAGAGACACGGAACTTGCCGCCATGTTCAAAGAAGGGACCTATATGCCTCTTGATGAAAATGAAGCAATAGCCCGATGCGCAAAACTCATAACCTACTTTGATAAAAAAGGAATCAAGGTTATTAGGTGCGGGCTTCATCCCTCTGAGAGCCTGTTGAGCGGAAGAGATATGCTTGCCGGACCTTTTCATCCGGCATTCAGGCAAAAGGTAGACAGCTTCATATATGGCCGATTACTGCGTAAACACGGCCATAAAAAAATAAACAATATATATTTCAATCCCAAGGAAGCAGCCAGCGTAATTGGTTACAGAAGAGAAAATGCCCTAGAACTTAAAGGAAAGCCTGTAAAGTTTAATCCGGATAATAAAGTGCCTATCGGCACTATCCGCTTGGGTTATAAGAACGCTAAATCTGTCCTTCTAAAAAAAACTGATTGATAGCTTATGTATTTACTTCATAGCGTAAAAATACCAAAAACATACCTAAAAAAAATAAAAGAAGCTATCCCGCGCTTAGGTTTAATCGCCCTTCAAAATTCAGACCAGGTATATGACTCGATAGCTTCTCATCCGGATATCTTCTTTTTTGAAGTAGACAAAAAAACCATTATCTATGCCGATACAGTGCATCGCAAAATTATAAACAAACTAAGCCGAGTAGGGCTTTCACTTATAAAAGCACAGAAAAGACCCTCTGGGAGTTACCCTGAGACATCTCTTTTGAATGCGGTAAATACCGGAACATATGTATTCCACAATGTTGAACATACCGATGAATCAATCAAAATTGAAGCTCAAAAAAGAAATTTAAAGCTTATTCACGTTAATCAGGGATATAGCCGATGTTCGGTAATACCGCTAAACAATAATTCAATAATTACGTCTGATGCCGGCATTGCCGGGAAGGCAACTAGAGAGGGATTAAAGGTGCTTTTGGTTTCCGAAGCGGAGATCCTTCTTCCTGGTGAAAGAAACGGCTTTATTGGTGGGTGCTCCGGAATAATGCATGACGGAACAGTATTCTTTCTAGGGGATATTACAATACATCCGAATTTTAAAGAGATTGATCTTTTTATAAAGAACTGCGGGCTTGGGTATAGGTATATAAGGAGTCTTGCGCTTTTTGATGCGGGATCTTTACTCTTTCTCTAGCTTGCGGTATACCTCGAGATCTTTATCAGAAAAACATATATATCGGATCTCGCTAAAATCTTCTTCGAAAGCTTTTCCTGCACTTAAGGCTATCTTCGTTGCTTCCTCTATCGGATATCCATAAACACCCGTACTTATTGCCGGAAAGGCTATTGACTTCAAGCCATGTTTTTTGGCAAGCTTAAAACTTGTTTCATAGGCATTTTTTAAAAGCTCCGGCTCGCCTTGATTCCCTCCGTGCCATACCGGCCCCACAGCATGTATTACGTGTTTTGCTTTAAGGTTGCCTGCACCTGTAATTACAGCATCCCCGGTTTTGCAACGGCCTATCTTTTTACACTCGGCCAAAACAGAAGACCCTGCTGCACGATGGATGGCACCATCAACACCCCCACCACCTCTTAAACCTGTATTGGCGGCATTAACAATAACATCTACATCCTCAACTGTTATATCGCCTTTTTTAACGGTTATCATCTCTTATGTATTCAGCCAGTTTCTTGCCTAGTTTACATGCCTTCCCTAATGCCTTCTTTGAAGGCCTGCCTTCTATAAGGAGCGGTTTAGAAAACCTTTTAAGATTAAAGCGTCTTCCCATTCTTTCGAGACTTTTTACTGCATCTCCTCCCCCACCATGGCTTACAAAGGCTATATACGGCCTCTGGTCTATCTTCCCCTCAGATGGGTAACAGGTTCTATCGAAAAAGTCCTTAAGCGCTCCTGCCATGTAACTGAAATAATCGGGTGTACCGAATACATAACCATCCGAGCTTAATAGGTCCCTTAGAGAGACCTTAAGCGCCTTCTTAAGAACAGCCTTAACGCCCTTTACCCCGGAAACTCCACTCTTAAAGGATTTAGCAATTTTTTCGGTATTTCCGCCTTGTGTGTGATATACAATTAGGATTTTCTTCATTTAACTTCCGTTATTCTTTATCCGAAATTATAATGCTTTCTTACTGCCTTCTTTATGTGCCAAACACAGTCAAGGCCCCTGGGAAAAACAACGAGATCCCCGGCTCCAAAGGTAACGCTCTTTCCGTCTTTTGCAGTTACCGTCACATCTCCTTCAAGAAGATAGCAGGTTTCCTTATCATCATAATGCCAATCGAACTTAGATGCTTCCTTTTCCCATATTGGCCAGGATGTTGCACCCATCTTCTCAAGCTCTTCTTTTGACGCTTTCTTTATTATGATATCAGCCATTTCTCTCCCCCTTGTGTTATTTTACAATTCTCTTTGCTATATATTTCATTATGTCATATCTCTTTTCGTATCCCGGAAAAGAATGAGCCTCGAGACAATAAACATTCTTAAAGTCCTTAGATACCACAACATCAACCGCCGCATAGCTCAAATTAAGCGCCTTGGCCGTTTTAACAGCTAATGATCTTACTTTTTTTGCATTGCCTCGCGAAATAAACCTATGAAGATTATCTTTTTTTTCAATTTTCCCACCTTGTGCCCAGTTGGTAATGGGTGATTTTAGAGAAACGGTCTTTGCATAATAATAGGGCGTTTTACCTTGTATCACATGAACCCTAAAATCATATTTTTTTCCCTTAAGGCGCGGGTGCTCAATGCCCTCCTCAAAGAGAAAATCCCTTCTTATAAGGTGCCTTAAAAAGATGTTCCTATCTCTTTCTTTTAACGTCCTGAACTTCCATCCATAATCCGATTTATGGCTTATTATCTTGCCATTCTTGAATTTAAAATTTGTAACGAACTTATTCTTATCGATGTATGTAATGCCTTTTCCGAGGGATCCAAATCTGGGCTTTATATAGAGGGATTTTCCGCTTGAAACAAACTTTTTTATTTGGTTGATATTTTTGGGGCTATAGGTTTTCGGAACAGATATGCCCTTTTTCTTAAGGGTTGATTTTGTCCTTTTTTTATCCCTCTCCAAAAGCGATGCCTTGGGTGGATTAAAATAAACTATTTTTTTTCCTTTATATGCCTTTTTTATCTTTTCTTCTATAGCATCAAAAAAAGATTTATAATTCTTGCCGAATGCCTTTTCGCCGTATACCTTCTGATCCTTGTTATATACTTCAATATATCTATTCCAGTAAACGAAAGGAAAAAAAAGGATTATGTTTACCGCAGAGCCAATAAAAGCCGGTAGCCTGTTAGACAAGACGTCGCCATAACTTACAATCTTTAACTCAAGATTTTTCTTATTTTTGGCTTCTCGCGTGCTGTGCTCAACAAAGGTCTTGAAGGGCTTAGCGGGCCTTAATCTTGTTTCTCTGCTGTCTCCGATAACTAAAAATGCCTTCATGGTATTATTAGCGCGTTTTTCAGATACCTGGGAAATCTGTCTATGTGATTACCGGCTATTCTAAGAAGAATGGTTAGAATTTGCCTTGAATAAATCCTCGCACTTGATATGGGAGCTAATCCAGGATATCCAAAAATAGAGATATGCCTTATGCCGTCTACTACATAATCTGGCTTATTCAGCATGGTTGGATGGCAAGTCTCAATGGGATTCGGATAATCAACCGAAAGATCCAATATAACGCCCCCCCTATTTATAAGGGGAAGCATTTTTCTTGTAACAAGGTAGTCTCTTGATTCTCTTTTTTCTTTAGGCCATTTAATACCGTTTACGAGTATATCTTTATTTCTTAAGAAATGCCGCATATAACGATATTCACATTTCCGAAGAATTTTGACATCTGCACCCAGGCTGTATGCTACCTTAATTGCTCCCGACGCGATGTCTCCATAACCCAAAACAAGTACACGGCAATCAGAGGGTATCTTTTTTGCCTGGTGAAAAGCCATTATCATTCCTTGTTCACCAGCCATATGCGAACACTTTATGAGCCTTTCCCCTGCGGAATTGGTTATCAACTCCATAGCGATAGCCTTTGAACCGCTTCTCTTTAGTGCAGTTAAAAACTGGGGATTCTGCTCTGCGTGAAGCATACAGAAAAGAAGATTATCCTTCAGCATCCTGAATTCTTCGGAAAGCGGGGGCTTTAGCTTCACCACGACGTCTTTATTAAATATGTCTTTCCTTTTGGATATTATTTTTGCGCCAGCCTTGCGGTACTCGTCATCATCTATGTATATACCTTTACCAAGGCCCTTTTCAACAAAAACAGGATACCCGGCCTCAACAACCTTTTTTACTTCTTTAGGAAGTATGCTGGGGCGAAGCTCCATGCCGCCTGCAGCTTTTTCCTTTGCTATGCCAATCGTTGCTTTTTTTCTTCTTTTTCTCATTTCTTTTCAGCCTTCTCTTGTGAATAATTTATTGCCCTAATTGGATATGGTATGTTTATGCCTTCTTTGGCATAACGCTTATGCAGCCTTTTAATAAATTCGTGCTTTATGAGGTAGTTATCCACGAATTCTTTGCATCTCAATATCACTGTAAAATTTATGCTGAAATCGTTGAAGGTATGATATCTTATGAAGGGTTTAAATTCTGGCACTCCTCCTTTAACCCCCTTCATAGTCTCCTCTCCCACTTCAATTGTAACCTTTTCTACATGTTCAAGATCAGAATCGTAATGAACCCCCACCTGAACCAATACCGCCATTTCCTGCTCAGGATAATAGTAATTCACAAGCTT
>JABMRN010000008.1 GCA_013202515.1 Candidatus Omnitrophota bacterium
CCCAGTAGGATATATAAAGCAACAAAATTAAAAATCGCCGCTATAGAAGTGGCAAGCGCTAATCCACCTATTTTTAAGGGCCACATTAAGATCAGATTAAAAACAACGTTTATGGCAAGCGAGCAAGCCGCAACCTTGACGGGTGTGAAAGTATCGTTCAATGAATAAAAAGTAGTTGCAAGAATTCTTATACCACCATATGCAAACAGTCCGATTGTGTAAAATAAAAGGGCTTGATATGTAATATCTGTAGAGTATGTACCAAATGTTCCCCGTTGGAAGAGGATTTGTATAATTGGTTTTCCTAAAACAGCAAGGCCAATACTCGCTGGAATCATAATAAAAAATATGCTCCTCAGAGAAAATGACACGGTTTCCCTGAGTTTCGAATAATCCTTTTCTAAAGCATGCTGGCTCATAACGGGTAAAGCTGCCGTTGCCAAGGCAGTGCTGAATATAGCCAAGGGGTATTGAATCAATCGGTAAGAATAATACATGGCCGGAATTCCTCCAGTGCCTACAACCCAGAAGAGAGATGCTAGCATTCTGTCCACAAGAATATTTATCTGATATACAGCAGAGCCGACTATGCGCGGGGCGAGAAGAAGTCCTATTTTTTTTGTAGCAGGGTGAAACAAGTTAAAAACAGGCTTTAACCTAAAACCACTTTTATACAGAACAGGTACTTGAATGAAAAGTTGACATGCTCCGCCGATCAAAACGCCAAATGCAAGCCCCATGACCCCCCAAATCGGGCACAGAAAAATTGCGCAGAATATAATCGATATATTCATTAGCACGGGGCCAAATGCAGGAGCAGCAAAATGCCTTAGCGTATTCAATATACCCATTCCGCACGCAGTTAATCCAATAAAAATTAGATATGGAAAAATTATCCTCGCAAGCTTCACGGTAAGAGCTAATGCCCCTATTTCCCTTATAAAACCCGGGGCCATTAATCGAACTATGAAAGGGGCAATACATATTCCCAGAACAGAGATGCCAATCAGAGCAACCGTCAATATATTCACTATGTTATTGGCTAGATTCCAAAATTCTTCCGGCGTTTTTTTCATCCGATATTCTGTCAGGACAGGAACAAAGGCGGCATTTGCCGCACCTTCCCCGACAAAGTCGCGCAACATGTTTGGAATCGTAAAGGCTACAACAAAAGAAGCAGCCTCATATGTAGTACCAAAGAATTTGGCTATCAAAATATCTCTGACAAGACCTAATATCCGGCTTAAATTTGTGCCAAGTGAAATGATGCCAGCATTTTTTGCAATTTGGGTCTTCATATTAATTTATTTTCTCATATCCCATTGACAAAACCCTACTTCTATGTTAATTTATATGCTCCCTAAAGGATGGTACATAGCTTATGCCAATAAAAAGAGCGGCTTATAAAGAGATAAGAGCGGATAAAAAAAAGAGATTTAAAAACATCTCCGCACTAACCGCCATTAAAAATACCACAAAAAAACTTAATAAACTTATCTCTTCAAAAAACAAGGGCAAAATAGAACAGGTATTGAAAGATTTTTCGTCCCTACTGGGTAAGGCCGCGAAAAAAGGGATACTTCCAAGAAAAACTGCATCAAGAAAGTTATCTCGTATTTCAAGAAAAATTTCAAAAACCCTCAAGTCTTCCTAATGCTACTTACCTACATAATTCCAAAATAGTAAGATCGAGGGAAATCTTCGTATCAATACGGCCTTTTTTTATGGCCAAATCTGCTGACAAGAGGTTTTCCATATTCTTTTTTGTACGTCGGAACCTTAGAGAATTTCCTCTTATACCGGAGGTAGGAATATTTCTAAGCCGCCATGCCAAAAGCCCTATGATTTCGTAAGGCTTGACTTTCCTTAGAATGAGATTTGAGACTATATCGAGAGCCTTCCTCACATCTTTCGCTGCTATGGCATCTATAAGTTTAAAAATATCCTCATCCGCATCTTTGTCAGCAACTTCTTCTATATCCGATTTAGAAATTTCTTTTTGGGATCCTATGAAAAGGCTAGCTTTTTCAATCTCCATTCTTAATCTATTAAGATCTTTGGTTCCAGCAGATTTCCTTATCAAAGAAACGGCCTCTTTGGAAATACCCTTATTCAATGAACTGGCTTCATCTCTAATCCAACGGTCAAGTTGGTAACCAACTGGTTTATCAAAGTTTATCTTTTTCGTTGACGTAGCAAGTTTTTTTAAAAACATGTCTTTGTCGGCTACTTTTTGCGAATCAAATATGAAAGTTGTATGTTTTGACGAATTCTTCAGGTGCTTGAGCAATACTTCCTTATCACCCGAAGAAAAATTATCAATTTCTTTAATTAAAATTAGACGGGATTTTGCCGCAAACGGCACCGTGCCTGCACAGGATAAGATATCTTCCAAGCTATCGACACCTGCGCGATAAAGATTAAAATCAAATTGATTAGCCAGACTAGAGGGAAGTAATTTAGATTTTAATCTTTTTATGGCTTGTTCTTTTAGGAAGGCTTCTGGACCGCAAAAAAGGTAATTCATATGTCTTGGTTCAGGATTTCTTGATCTAGGTAAATTAAGATGAGGGGTTGACAATGCATAGATTAAAGCCCATTGCTTACCAATCTTCGGTAGTTCTTTCGACTATTCGCACAGCAAGATCTTCAATTGCGTTTTGAATAGCATTATCTTCGGTTATGGCAAATTCTCCGGAAAGTCTGTAAAAGGCCTCTCCCGTAAAGCTTTTTTCTCTCCAGAGTAATTCATCATTGCTTCGTTTGTAAAGCGCGATGTCTACTGTAACTTTTAGTCTGAACTCAATTACGGTTTCGTTGCTATCGTATCTCATTGCTTCTTTTTTGAAATCGATCAACAACCCTTTTAAGATCAAATCGGCCTGATTTTTCGGTAACACTTTAAGGTTGCCATCAAGTATAAATCTGTTTATTGTATCGCGCGTTATGTCCAATTCCATCCCGCTTCTATATGCTACATACATCCTCTTGTCTGTCGGCTGCATGGTCAAATCAATGTGATTAATAAAATTGTCCACGTAAATTGACTTCATGCCCGCTGGGAGAAGTGACGTTGCGCTATATCCACAGCCCTGACTAAAGAATACCATGCCTACAAAGTAAGCAAAAAGCAATATTAATAAGTTATTTTTTTTCATTTTTTTCTCCCTCTTTCGCTTTCCAGGATCACACTAATGTATTCAACTCTGATCTTTGCCAAAGATGCAAACGAAGTAGTAGGATAGTTATTTAAAATTCGATTATAGTAGATACGAGCACTTTTATATTTTTTTCTCTTTTCATAGAATTCTGCCGAATTAAAAAGACTTTCTGCTTTTCTCTCTTTCAGCAAAGCTATGGTCTGGTCCGCTTCGTCTCTTAATCCTTTATCTCTTGTCTGTACGGCATATTTTTTAAATTCGCCCATCGCGTCATCAGTTATCTCCTGGTCATAATCGGCTTTAAGCGAAGAAATATACATGCATTGGGCTACTTCGTAATTTGCCCTCTCTACAAGGTCGCTTGTTGGATATTCCTGCGTCAATTTCTGGAAGCTTTCAACGGCCTCGTTATACTGCATTAATTTTTTATGACACATCCCCATCATAAACTGCGCGTTATCCGCATATTCGGAATAGGGCGAGTTTTCAATGATTTTCTTAAAAATTTCGATTGCCTTTTCAACATCCGTCATAAGCTCCATGCCCATTAGCTTCCCGGAATGCTTGTGATAGAATATTTCACCCAGTTCATACTCGGCTTTAACGATCTCAGCGATACGCTTGGTAAAAGGGTATTTTTCAATAACTGCCTGGAAATTAATAAAGGCCTTGTACGGCATGCCAGCCTTTTGGTAGGAAATTGCAGAATAATATTGGGCATCTGGGGCTAGATCCGAATTCTTATAATTTGAAACCATCCTCAAGAATTCTTCAGCAGCCCTCCTATAATCCCCTTCCTTGTAGAAAGTCATAGCCCAATCATACTGCTGCTGAGGCGAATCCTTGACCGCGTATTTCGGATTGACTAATTTCTTACTCTTTGGGGTCCAGATCCAGAAAGCCTCTGCGGCAACTGAGAAGAAAAAGCAATATACAAGTATAATTATTATGGTTTTCTTGAGTATCATTGGGTTTAATAATACCAATATTATATGGTGTGAACTTAATAAAGTAAAAACACTATAACACACGCCTTGAAGTTTGTCAAGATGGGTTGCCAGCGAGTAATGTCAAGATAATTGGGCACTTTCATGTTTGGGTTCTTCGATTATTGTAAATGTGTAATTAGGCATACTCTTTGGTTGCTGCTCTTCTCTTATCTGATTTGTTATGCCG
>JABMRN010000125.1 GCA_013202515.1 Candidatus Omnitrophota bacterium
AGAGTGGTATAAAAGTTTATCAGGTGCTGCCAGAAAGCAATTCCTTGCGCACGAAATAAAGGGACATCTTGATCATCCTGATTGGACCGAGGATCAAGTAAAGAATGTGCATCCTATAGGCCTTGTTTTATCAGAGTCAGTTATGGCTTTATCTCAAATAGATTTAAATTTGCTGAAGCAGGCTGAACAAGAGATCGAAGCATATCTTACAACCCAATATGACGATGGTGTGATAACTAGTGATATTTATGAGGAGGCATTGAAAAACACCTACGCGAATCTAGATGCATGGGTTAAGGATACCAAAATTAATAGTATTTCACCTAATACGCGCGTAGCAATATTTGAGGCGATAAGGCAGGAAAGATGGACAGATATTATAGAAGTATTTAGAAAGGATATAACATTTGGTACTGCCGGGATAAGAGGCATGGCCGCATTAAGCGAAGAAGAATTAAACATTCTTAACCAAGGTCCATTAGCCCCTATACTTAAAGGGCCAAATACAATAAATGATATAGTTCTTCTTCTTAAAACAGCAGGTGTTATTAAGTATGCCAAAAAGCACGGATTGCACAAAGTTGCGATTGGTTATGACAGCCGAATCAATGGCAAGAAATTTGCTGAGATGATAGCGCAATCGTTTATCGGCAGTTCTACGAAGAAGCATTCGTTTACCGTGTATTTATTTGATGAAGCAAGTCCGTTTCCGGAATTGTCTTTCGGGATTACTACGAAAGAAGTAGGAGCTGATTTGGGCATATTGATTTCAGCAAGCCACAATCCTTCTAACTATAACGGTTACAAAATAACTGATCATACAGGAGCTCAGCTTAGCGGTAAAATGAGAAAGGGAATTGTAGACGCAATATCTACCATTACACCTCTTGACATAAAGCTAAAGCCCATGGAAGAGGCAACAGAGGGGCAGTTAAGGTGGCTTGGGGGTAAAGCGCCTATTGCCAAATATGATTATAAAGGTGTAGATGTAAGAAATCCTGAATATTTTATAGATATGCATACTTTACATGTTAATCAGGTTGAGAAATTTATAATAGATGGAGAAACTGTTAAAGAATTCGGGCCAGAGGTCAGTATTGGTTTTTCAGCATATAACGGTGCAGGTAACAAAGCGGTTCCAAGACTGCTGAAAGAAGTAGGTTTTACAAATGGAGAAGTAGGTGTTAAAAATAATGTAAAACCAATTACCGATTTGCAGGAACTTGACGGCAGATTTCCTGCGTTTAAGTGGGGTGAACAGCCGGATCCAGGTGATCCAATTGCGGCGAAGAAGGCAGTAGAAATGTTTGTTGAAGAGTATGGCCAAGAGGCATTTGACAAATTAGATATTTTAATCGGCACTGATCCGGATGCAGACAGAGCCGGTATAATAGTTAAGATTCCGAACGAACAACAACACCTATTTGGTGAGTACAAGCTATTATCAGCTAACGATGCCTGGACCCTGCTTCTTTGGTACAGATGGCAGCGTGAAATAGAGCTTTCTATTGAAAAAGGGCTTCTTGCTAAGGTAGACGATTCACCCCAGAAAGTACCCAACGCAGAGAACAGATACATTACCTTTACACATGTTACAACGGATGCCCTTGAACGAGTTGCAGATTTGTTTGGCGTTCGGTCATTAGGTAAAATGTCCGATATGAATGGCGAGCCTATAATAAATTATCTTGATGAAAAACGCGTCTGGGTGGGATTTACAGGCATAGCCGAATTTTGTAAAGAAATGCGAAAAAGAGGTTTAATAAATGACGGTGGAGCTGAAGAAAGTAACGGTTTCAGCATTCTCGGTGGCGTTGTGCCTTCGGGCGAAATTTTAGCTGAAGACGGTCACATTAACGATAAGGACGGCGTATTCGCAGCTGTATTGCTTGCTGAGGCAGCAGCCTATGCCAAATTCAGAGGTACGACGCTTTTTGAGCTTCTGGATAATATATATATGAATCCGAAAGTCGGATATTTTGCTACGGCGAATAAACCTTTGCCGAGAGTCGGTTCATTCGAAGGTGCTGAAGGAGTTTCAAAGAAAATCGAATTATTAAAAACTTCTCAAGAGTGGATGAAAGAAGCTAATGAGCGTAAGGGTACATCTAACCCTTTTATAATAGCAGGGCTGCCTGTTATTGGAGCAGTAGAATTTAAAACAGGCAAATATGACGAAAATCACTATCCTGGATTTCCGGATGAAGGGATACGATTTTTCTTCGCAGACGAAAATTTAAAATCCGGCGAACCCTTTAGTAACAGCAAAAACTATATTACCATAAGGCCGTCAGGAACATCTCAGACTATTCGTTTTTATACTCAATTATTTGCCAATGTTAACCAGGAGAATCTAGTTGCTTTAAAATACAAAACATCAAGACGCGCTGAAGCGCTTGCGCTCCAAGCTCAATTACAACTTTTAAATGCTGCCGGATACAAAGGAGATGTTGCTAATATTGATATGATTCTTAAGCAGATGACAGATGCTGGTTATGTTCCCGAAGAAGTTATTTACCTCATACAGGGAAAAGAAATTCCCACAGCAAAAAGTGTAATGGAAAATGCCAGAAGATATTCCGGATTACCCGTTTCATCGCAAAATATTACTGAGCCGGAAACAAAGGGAAGGACTGCTTCAGAAATTTGGTCCGAAGCATTTAGTCAAGTCGATTTCGATGAAGAGGTATATTATAGGGCTGAAAGAGTTGGAGATGCTGAGGAGCGTGCTACTGGTATAACAGCATTTGCGAGTGTAGCAGAAGATACTGATATCAAGCCTCTAACAACATATCCCAAGGATCACCATGAAGGACTCGTAAGGTCAGGCGAGAAAATGCAGCAGGTTCTTATGGATAAAAATGCAGAGACAACTCCCGAGGCATAT
>JABMRN010000126.1 GCA_013202515.1 Candidatus Omnitrophota bacterium
AAATAAGCCCTATAACCTTGTTTTTCAGAACAGACGGCATTGAGTGCGGCTTCTTCTTAAGAAGGGTTGCTTTTTTAAAAATCCGAGCATTTCTTCTTTTGTCAGGTCCGCCAAAGATATTAAATCTTTTTTCATAATGATTCCTCTAAAATTTGCATCGCCTTCTTTATTTCGCTCTTTTTAACACATAGAGGCGGCATGATCCTTAAAATATTTTTTTGCGTACAATTGATTAAAAGCCCTTTTTCAAGGCATTTCATATAAATACCGCTGGCATCTTCGACATTTAGTTCGACACCTATCATAAGACCCAAAATCTTGATTTTACCTATCACTGGTTTTCGTGCCTTAATGGCATCCAGGGATTTTTTAAGAATTAAGCTCATTTTCTCTGCCTTTTCGAGAAGACCGTCTTTTTGTATAGCGTCGAACACGCCCAATGCAGCTGCACAAATAACCGGGCTTCCGCCGAAGGTTGACGCATGGGTTCCTGGCGTTAAAATGTCGCAGAATTTATCCCTTACGACCATAACACCTATAGGGAATCCCCCTCCAAAAGACTTGGCAAGAGTCATCACATCGGGCTTAATTCCGTAATGCTGAAAAGCAAACATCTTTCCGGTTCTGCCAGCGCCTGTCTGAACCTCGTCAATAATTAAAACAAGATTTTTTTCGTCGCATATTCTTCTGATATCCTTTACGTATTCCTTATCGGCTATATTTATGCCGCCCTCTCCTTGTACCAACTCCAGCATCACAGCAACTGTTTTTGGCCCTATGGCATCCTCTAAAGCCTTTATGTCATTAAACAGAACGTGTTTAAACCCAGCTGGCAAGGGATCAAAGCCCTTCTTTACTTTATCCTGTCCTGTTGCAGTAAGCGTGGCGATCGTCCTTCCGTGAAAGGATTTTTGCATAGTGATTACTTCGAATCTCTCTGGATTGCCAAATTTTCTTGCTAACTTAATCGCGCCCTCATTGGCCTCTGCCCCGCTGTTTGAGTAGAATACCTTTCCGTTGAATGAATTATGTATGATTATGCTAGAAAGCTCGCCCTGCAACTCGTTGTAATAATTATTTGAAACGTGGACTATTTTCTTAATCTGATCCTTGACGTTCTTTATGACATGCCTATTGCAATGCCCCAGTCCGCTGACAGCCCAGCCAGGAAAAAAATCAAGATACTTTTTTCCGTTTATATCCTCTACAATGGTATCCTTGCCTTTGATAAGACACAGATCCGTCCTTGTGTACGTATTCAGTACATAGTCGCTATATAATTTTTTAACTTCTTCCAAATTCATATTACTCCTCATATTGACGGCGAAGAACTGCTAAATACCATCTGTCGCCTTTGTTCTTCTACCTAATTTTACAATTTCAGTACCAATACCTTTGTCGGTGAATATTTCTAAAAGAAGTGCATGCGGGAGAGTCGCATTTACAATGTGAGCCTTTTTTACCTTTCCCTCAAGCACTGATAAGCAGGCCTTGGCCTTAGGTATCATGCCCCCTGTTATAATCCCCTTTTTTATAAGATATTCGGCATCATCTAAGCTTAGAGAGTTAAAGAGTTTCCTTTCTCCGTTTACTTCCTTACATATGCCCTCGACATTTGTCAACACAAGCAACTTCTCCGCTTTTAAGGCAATTGCGATGTTGGACGCAGCCTCGTCAGCGTTTACATTATAAAGCTCTCCGTCTTCACCCATTGCTACCGGACTTATGACCGGTATAATGTTTGTCTCAAGTAATCTGTCCAATACGGTCGTATCTACTGATTGGACTTTTCCCGCATAACCAATATTTTCAATATCTTTGATTTTTTTCGCTATAAGCAGGCCATTTTCTTTACCACTTAACCCGAAGGCCTCTGCCACCATTGCTTTTATCTCATCAACAAGCTTCCTATTAAGTTCTGTAAGGGCGTTATCGACAATTTCCATGGTTTTTTTGTCTGTTACCCTCAAGCCGTTTATAAATTTAGGTTTTTTTCTAGCTTCCTTTAGCTTTTCGTCTATAAACGGTCCACCGCCGTGAACAAGGACGGGCCTCATGCCGGCAAAATTCATGAAAACGATATCTTCAAGGACCGACTTTCTCACATTGTCTTCGCCAACAGAATTACCGCCGAATTTAATTATAATGTTTTTGCCGAAAAACTTCTTTATATACGGCAATACCTCTATTAAAACTTTACTTTTTCTTATCGCCTCTTCCATAATCTCCTACGTCATGTAATGCGAGTTGATTTCCACGTATTTCTTGGAAAGATCGCATGTCCAGATTTTTGCCTCTTTTTTTCCTGAATTTAAATATACAAGTATATTGATATTTCTTTTCTTATAAACCCTGGAGATTTTTTCTCTCTGTGGGCTTGCAAATTTTCCCTTTCTAAAAAAACAAACGCCATCTAGGAATATTTCTATTTTGTTTTGTTTTACAGAACCTACCATGCTCGCACCTACGCTTGATGCTATCCTTCCCCAATTTGCATCCTGTCCGTGTATGCTTGTTTTAACCAGAAGGGATGAGGCAACGGCTCTACTGACTATCTCTGCATCCCTATCGGTCTTTGCTCCTTTTACATGCACGCTAACAAACTTCGTAGCACCCTCACCGTCCTTTATGATATCTTTCGCAAGTTCAAAGCTAACCCTGGATAGATGTTTCATAAATATATCGAATTCTTTCGTATCCTTCTTGATAACCTTGTTATGCGCTTGACCATTGGCTAGGACAAGAACGCAATCGTTAGTGCTCATGTCGCCATCGATTGTAATAGAATTAAACGAAGATTGAACACTTTTCTTCAATGACGCCTTAAGGGCATCTTTGTCTATTCTGGCGTCTGTCATAATAAAACAAAGCATTGTAGCCATATCTGGCTGAATCATACCTGCCCCTTTACAAATACCGCATATGGTAACTTCCTTTGAACCTATTTGGAATTTTTCGGTTTCCACCTTTATTTTTCTGTCTGTAGTCAGTATAGATTTTGCTACACTGAATAATCCTTTTTCTGAAAGTCGCTTAACGGCCTTTGGTATCGCATCCACGATCTTTACTACGGGTAGCCTCTTTCCGATAATACCTGTTGAGGCAACGTATACGTTAGCTGCCTTAAGCCTAAGGTTTTCCGCAACAGCATTAATCATTCTCTTAGCATCCCTTGTACCATACCTCCCGGTACAACAATTGGCATTTCCGCTGTTAACTACCACAGCATGGATGGGCTTACCCTTATTCAATGTGTCTTTTGCTACTATAACCGGGGCAGCCTTCACTTTATTTTTTGTAAAAACACCCGCCGCCTTGCAAGCAGAAGGAGAATATATCAACCCGAGATCTTTATTGAACCTCTTTATGCCGCAATGTACACCGCTTGCAAGAAATCCTTTCGGCAATACTTGTTTCGCCATTACAGTCCTTCCTTTTCCTCAAAGCCACACATAATATTCATGTTCTGCACCGCTTGACCTGCTGCTCCCTTGAGAAGATTGTCGATGCATGAAACAACTACGAGATATTTGTCAGCAACCTTAAGTCCGATATCACAGAAATTTGTATTAACAACATTTTTAAGCGAGGGCAGCTTTCCTATATCGCAAACTCTCACAAATGGCTCATTTTTATAGAATTCTTTATACTTTTCGAATATCATTTCTTCCTTTAGATTTCCCTCTATTGGAATATAAATTGTTGCTAAAATCCCTCTTAACGTAGGTATTACGTGTGGTGTAAACATCAATTTTACATCCCTATTTGCGACATCGCTCAGTATCTTTATCATCTCCGGCTGGTGCTGATGTTCGCTAATTTTATAAGCCTTGGCATCATGATCACCTTTTAAGAAACTTAATACAACAGGGGAATTTCGTCCTGCTCCGCTTACCCCGCTCTTGGCATCCACTATAATAGTACCGTTCTTCTTAAGAGCTTCTATAGCTGGTACTACAGCTAAAATTGTCGCTGTTGGATAACAGCCTGGATTGGCAATCAATGATGCCTTTTTTATTTTTTTTCTATACAGTTCCGGCAATCCGTATACAGCGTTTTTAATATTTCCTTTATCAGCATGCTCTTTTTTGTACCATTGCTTATACGTCTTATCATCAATCCTATAATCTGCACTTAAATCTATAACTTTCTTACCGGCTTTTAAGAATTGGCCCGCAAACTGCATAGAAATCGTATGTGGAAGTGCTAAAAAAACCAGCTCACACGCTCCTATGACCTCCAAGGTGTCTAATTCTTTGCATATAATATCGACGGTGTCCTTGCATTCTTCGCATAAATCAGAGAATTTCGTCGGTTTATCGATAATGGCTGAGAGCGATGTTATCTCAACATTTTTATGCCTGGTAAGAATCTTTACGATTTCTTCGCCTGTATAGCCTGTAGCTCCTACAACGCCTACTTTAATTTTCAACTGTCATCCCCCTTATCGTCTTATGCCTCGTCGACCGTCGCTAATACCGTCAGTATAAACAAAAAAACCTATCCTGTCAACATAATTTCCGTCGGAATCGTGTCAAGATAGGTTTCTGAATAACTATATTTTTTAATTATCGCTTTGAATACTGGAACCGTTTCCTCGCCCGCTTCCTCCCGTACTTTTTTCTTTCCTTTTGGCGCTGGTCCCGCGTCAAGAATTTCGCCTTCTTTAAAATCGTTCTCAGAGAGGGGTCGCATGTTGTCAGCACTCTTGCAATGCCGTGTCTGGTAGCTTCGGCCTGACCGGTAAGTCCGCCTCCATTAACATTGACATATATATCGAACATTTCAGAGGCGTTAACGGCCTTGAGCGGCTGCTTTATTACTATCTGATGGACTTCCCTTGTAAAATATTTTTCTATAGGGCGTTTATTGACGACTATCTTGCCTTTTCCCGGCAACAACCGAATACGTGCCCTGGAAGTCTTGCGCCGTCCAGTCGCAATATACTGTGCCTTATCCATCTTGATTTCTTTTTCTTTTACTTCTTGAACTTCTACCATTTTGCGTTCCTATCTGAAATACTCTACTTCTTTTTTCCTTTTGACTTTTGGCTTGTTTCTGCCTTAAGCTGTCTCTGATGAGGGTGCTTGTCTTCGACGTAAACTTTAAGCCTTTTTAACATACGGCTTCCGAGCTTATTTTTCGGAAGCATTCCCTTTACGGCATGCCTTATAATCTCTGTGGGCCTTCTTGTTAAAAGATGCTCCATTGGCTCTTCTTTTAAGCCACTGGGATATCCGGAATATCTCTTGTACCGCTTTTCCTGCATCTTGTTTCCAGTAACCTTTATGGAGGCAGCATTAATAACGACAACACCATCCCCCATGTCTATGTGGGGGGTAATATCGCATTTATGTTTCCCCTTTAATAGAGAGGCGATCTGGGTTGCTACCCTGCCAAGAATCTTGTCTTTAGCATCTATAAGGTGCCAGGCCCTCGTTACATCTGTATTTTTTAGCATTACCGATTTCATAAGTTAAGCATTTACGTTATGGGACAGGTTGCGCGCTGATACTAGATCATGCAATAAACCTGTCCCGACATCAAATAAATAGTGGGCGATTACCTACTCTCCCGCTCAGTTGCCCGAGGAGTACCATCGGCCTTGAAGGGCTTAACTACCGTATTCGGAATGGGAACGGGTGAACCCCTTCAGCATGATCGCCCTTAAAATTTCAAATCTGTGACAATCAGGTACTAGAGATACGTCATTTGTTACGAATTAAAAGGTCAAGCCAATCGACAGA
>JABMRN010000127.1 GCA_013202515.1 Candidatus Omnitrophota bacterium
AAATAATACACAAAAGTTGCTGTGGAAGACTTGAATTTGGTTGCATACGCGTAACAAAGCTGCTTCAATACAAGGTGTTCCAGGGTATAATTTATGTTCCTCCTTTTTGTCTCACCGTGGGCTTTTCGCCATTCTTCAAATTCATAGAATTCATTCTCCAGGATATCTTGCATCGAAAACCCATTTTCCAATAGGCCCGTTATGTAAGGTGTTAAATTATTTACTACTACCTGGCTCGTGCCGCTTGTTATTAGCTTATCACCAAAGCCTTCTGCATAATTTTTTATGTCTACCTCCCACGTCGCCAGGTTAGGAGAAGTAACGCCGAACCGCGCCCTTCCTCTGGCAGCAGCCATCCCGGGCCGGGCAGCAGTTGCAGGAGTAGAGGGCTCTCTTCTCCAGATACCTGCCAGCCAACCCAATACTCTTCCCAATACTCTTCCCAATACAGTGGCAGTGGAAGGCTTTCTTCTCATGATACCTCTCAACCAACCCAATACAACCAAACCGATTCCTAAAATTCCTATGGCCGCAAAGAACAGACCTACTTGGTTTTTTGCGCCATCAAGTAAATCAAGTCTTTTCTGGTGTAAAAAACGGCCGTTTTCATATGCGTATTCCTGCAAGAAATACTTCCCCTGTAAATTAAGGGTTTCGTTATTAAGCATATCTTTTTTACTTTCAAAAATGTCCTTTCCACCTTCTACCCTGTATAGTTCTTCTATCGCCGTATCTACCGTCTGTCTGGTATAATCGTCCGACTTTTTGTCTAAAGGAAGTGACATCGGTTCGGCTTCTAGGCATTGATATTTAGTAATTTGCGTTTCCCTTCCATTTTTATCCTTATGGCTAATATCGAGTTCCTTTAAGAATACGGACCGCAATTGGCCCTTTCCGTTTATGATAACAAGGGGCTTTTGGTAGGAATGATTTATATCATATATAACGGATTCTTCGCCTTCTAGGGCAACCGCTGATGGCTCTTTTTTGAAGCCGGGGATGTATCTGGCATTTGTGAAGTAGGCGTTTGCTGTTCTTGCAAGCACCGCATCGTACTTGCTGATAGCAAGAACGCCCTCCTTGTTAAAGATCTCCCCAATAAGCAGGCCTCCTTCCTCAACTACATGATAATAGCCTATCTCTTTCTTATCTGTCGGAGCTGGGTTTTCTGTAAAATATTTTATAGTCCTCCCGTTAAACGTCTTTTCTTTAACGCCTAGTTCTTTCTGGCCTGCATAAGACCCTTGCTCAATCCTAAAGTCTCCGAATTCTTTATGAACGACTATCCTTCCCGGACACACTCCAAACGGCACTGCTACTTCTTCTTTCTCACCGTCTTTTGTTACCCATATGCTCCCACCCTCGTGCCACCATTTATTAATCAAGACCGGATGCCAGGACAGATCTGACTCCTCCGGAGACAGTATCCTTACTATATCCCTGCCGCGCGGATCGTCCGGTATCATAACCAATATGGAGGATGCCCTTTCTGCCTGCCCTTCGGAAGGCTTGGTCGTTACCGTTTTATTATTGGTTCCTGTCTCACGCATCCAAGGCGTTTCCATAACAAGATCGACTTTTCTAGAGTCTCCTATCTTAAAGGTTTCCTCGATCGCCAACAAAGCGGCCTTCACATCAGTGTCGCTCAAAAGATCCTGTATGTGCTCTTGCTTAACATCACCAAGCGTAGTTTTAATAGCTTCTTGCTTCCAAGCAGGCACCCTGTTTATATCTACCGTAGTATATTCAAAGTAGATGTTTTTGTCTCTTCCCATCCGGTAGCTATGTACGGGCTTGCCCTTTCCCGCCCATCTGTCACTGAAATTTATGGAATGGTCGAGTTTCGTTATGATGGTCCTGCCATGCAGATCATACGGCTTGTAAAAATCTTCTGAAAACGCGCAAGATTTCTTGTCCTCACCGGATAAGGTATCCGCGAACTTGTCGATATCTTCTACATTTACGGGGGGTGGAGCAAAGCCCGTGCTCGCGTATTCATCGAACTTCTCGGTGTACGGCTCGGATTCAATTCTGTGGTAATGGTATTTTGCGGCTCGTATTAATTCCGTATCCTTGGTGATATTGTAATCCGGGTTTCGAAGATCTTTGCCTTGGGTCTTAGCCATGAAAGACTCGAAATATCCGCTTATGGAAGATATATCTTTTATGGCTCTCGGTGAATCTATAAAAGTATCCCATTCCACGTGATAGGTATTGTCGTCGTGAAGAATTGTCACTCTTTCGGCAACTGAGGTAAGCTGCTTTTTTTCGAATCTTCGCATCGTAACTCTATATTTATCGCCCGCGGTAATGCCATCCTTGGATCTCTCAACCCATACCCTACCCAAGGAATCCACTTCCCTGCTGGGCATTAAAGAAGCAACAGCTTCATTGTTCTCGTCTATTACGAGCTGCAGCTCTTCGGCGTGTTTTTTGGGAATTTTGGTCGCATCAAGCTTTACCTTTAGGTCTTTTTTCGTATTCTCCGGAAGCGCATCCAGTATGTCGTCCACGCTGTATTCCTTCACATAAAATACCCCTTCCGCAAGTCCCTTCTTTTCGAAGGGAACTGGAACTGCACACCTTATGCCGATAGCGTCCAGTTTGCCGGTAGCTATATAGGTGACTTTTGATACGTCGCGCACCTCTTCTTTTGGCTGTCTGTAAACCAAGGATGCCACTTCGTTCATTTCCGGCTCATGGCTGACTACTACTTCGTCAAGCTCCTCGTAGATTTTTACCTTTGGCATTCCTGCCAGGTCCTTGAGCTCTACCCAGGATTTGCCGGTTTGGTGATCGTAATAGAGAGTTTTAGTGCGAATATTCGTGAAATCTTCTAATGCACCTTGCTCTTTGTATTCTTTCGGCGACATGACCGTTATTTTTGTTCCATCCATCCTTATTAAATTCGTTTCTTTTGCTTCAACTACCGGGTTCCGATTTTCGTAGGCATCCAAATCGAGGTCCTTGTATTCGTAAAGTTTACTTTTTCCTATGCCGTAGCTGCCCAAAAATCCTTCATAGGATATTATTTCAATGTAGCCCTCTTTAAAAATGCGCAGGGGCTTACCCTCCTTATCAATTTTGGGCTTTCTGGTTTTTTCGTCTCTTACAAACTCATAGCCGCCTCTTATCACCGCTCGTATCCTGCCCGCCAGGTCCTTTATCTCCTGCTGATATACACCCGATGCTATGTCTTCCACCAAAACGATCTCGTAACCGTTTTTATAACTAGCTGTCGAGGTTTTAAGGGGCTTCTTAAAGTCATCTTTTCCTTCATATACCTTCTTAATATCCATTATTTCGCCGGACTTATCTTTTTTGAATTCGCATTTACGCAAATAGGATTCACCTTTCCGGAGTTGTTTGAAATCATTGTAGTCGAATTCGTTTATTTCAACCTCATCCTTTTCTTCCTCGTCCTTTTCTTCGCGTGGTTTTTCAGCTCTCAATATGTTCCCGTGGAAATCGAATTCCATGAACCAGACTTTGTTCGACAAAAGATCCTTGCTCCGTGTTCTTAAGCCTTCAAGTCGGCCCTTTTTATCAAGCCACTTCTTGAATTCATTTTCCGAAAGCTCGGATTTCTTTTCATGAAATTCTTCGACATAAATTTCAAATGCATCCACCGAAAGTAAAATTCGCTTGTCTTTACCGGTTTCGCGATCAAATTCTATGAGTATATAATTGAGTGGTTTTCCTTCCTTAAGAAGGATTTCCGTACTGTTTTTGGGATCGGGATCAATATAATATGTCTTTTCGAATATCTGCCGTCCGTAGCTATCAAATGAGGACCTTACAACTAAATCGCCCATCACACGTTCGCGTATATTTCCGAATATGTCGAATTTAGTAAGAACTTCATTTCCTGCTTTCGTAATTCTGACTAACGCCAACCCGTTTTCATCATACCCTTCAAAGACACCTTCTGCTATGGGCCTGGCAACTACATTTCCTGCTGTGTCCTCAACATCACCTGTCTTTTCATCAACCTTGCCATCGACTTCTTTCTTTTGTTCGTTTTCGTTTAGAAATTTACCATTTTCACTAATAAGGTAACGGTAACGCTTATACTCTCTTCCCTCTTTGTATATCGCGACGGTTTTACGGAACATCTTGCCTTCACTATCCATTATGTATAGTTCGAGCAGGTTACCTAAAGAATCGTAACGTTCTTCGCGTGAGATGTGTTTGAATATATCAGTAATTAGAACGCGGCTTAATCCTTTTTTGTCGTAACCAACGAACTTTCCTGTCGACAATAGTACTTCGGTTTTTCCATCGTCTGAGACGAAATAGGCTGTCCTGCCTTTTTCACGGCCGGTGGCGGGATCGAAGGTTACCCTTACTTCTATCGTGCCGTCTTTTACGGGGGTTGACTGGATTATGAGGCGTCCTACCTGGTTGTAGATCTC
>JABMRN010000128.1 GCA_013202515.1 Candidatus Omnitrophota bacterium
AACTATTTTCTTTACCATGATATCTTTGGCTAGCGGCATAACGCACCTCTCTTTTATTTTTTTTCGTCACCTTTATAAAATTCGTTACTAATGTTTGGTTTTAATTGCTCTAGAACACCGAAGGCTTTTACGAAAATAACATCTTTTGTTCTCTTGTCACCATAAAAAATTTGAATTTTATTTTGAAAAACGGTTATACGCAAAATATGCTTTCTCCAATGCATTTTAAAGCATATTTCCTGCCATCTTCTTGGTAAGTTGGGATCAAAATGCAGTGTCTCTTTCTTTATCCTCATGCCAGCAAATCCATTTATTACAGCCTGCCAAGTACCACCTAAAGAAGCGGCATGTATACCTTCAGCAGTATTGCCATGAGTATTGTTAAGGTCTGTCATCAGCGAATTAAAAAAATAAAGAAATGCCTTTTCCTTGTGGCCTGTTTCTGAAGCAATGATAGAATGTGTGCATATGCTGAGCGATGATTTGTGAAGAGTTCTTTTTTCATAGTACGAATAGTTGCGCTTTTTTTCGTTAAGAGAAAATTTTCCGGTCAACAAATACAATAGCATCACGACATCTGCTTGTTTAACAAGCTGCGTTTCACCTACATTTCTGGGAGTTATATGCGGCGGGAAAAGAGGCATAAAGTTCTTATCCAGTGCCCTTATGGGCACGTTTTTAAGCTTAAAATATCCATCAAAGGCTTCAATAAGTTTTCGTTTGCTCGAATATGGAAATTTTATATGTTGGGCTATGCGTCTCCACTTTCTTATCTCGGACTCCTTTAGCTTTATCTTCCTGAGCAGCTTCTTAAGAAAAGCGCCCTTTTTTGCTTTAAGCATCGTATAGGCACTATAAGCTCTGAACAAATTCCACTCTGCCATCATATTCGTGTAAGCATTGTTATTGACGCTTTCATGAAATTCATCCGGACCTATTACGCCTCTAATCTCGTATAGTTTTGTTTTTCTATTAAACTCCATGCGCGAAACCCAAAACTTTGCTGTTTCGAACAAGATTTCAGTTCCATAATAGATAAAAAAATCAATATCTTGTGTTACGTCATAATACTGGCATACTGCGTAAGCTATGTCGGCGCTTATATGCTGTTCTTCCTCCATCGTACTTATCTCGATAATGCTTCCATCGAAATCTTTAGCCCATGTCGGCGTTACATCCATTCCGCTATCAGCGGACTCCCACGGAAACAATGCACCTTTATAGCCTCGTGTTTTAGCATTTTTTCTTGCGGCATCAAGCCGGTTATATCTATACAATAAAAGGTTTTTCGCTATCCGTGGAAACGTATAAACAAAAAAGGGAAGTATAAATATTTCGGTATCCCAGAAAATATGCCCCCTATATCCCTCCCCGCTTAATGTCCTGGCACCTATACTAACGGTTCCTTCGCGTTCGGGAGCGCATATAAGCATGTGGTAAATATTAAATCTTAATACCCTTTCAATATCCTCATCTCCCTTTATAGTTATATCTGTCATTGCCCATCTTTTGTTCCATGTATCGGAACTCGCTTCAAGAAGTCTCTCAAATCCCTTTCTCTTATTTCTCCTGACTGCATCAATAACTGTCCGTTTTAAATATCGTGGACTAATGCGCCGAGAGGTATAAATCGAAAATGTTTTTGTAAATATTACTGTTTCCCCTTTTTTCAGTTTTATCTTGAAAACTGGGGTAGTAATATTAAACTTCTTATTTCCTTTGGAAACCGAGAGATTGTAACCGATGCCTATAAGAACGCTATGCTGAAATGTTCGAACGGACGCATAAATATTATTTCCGGCTTTGGCAATTTCGGTAATAAAAAAGTGCTTCTTCCTGCCCTCGGTAAGAACCCCTTTGTTTGTCACCGAGCTATCCACTCCGCTTTCTATGGTGAATGTAGCCGCTGAATCAAGCGGCGTAAGCGACACTTTCATTGCCCCCAGATGCTTATCATTCATGCTGATAAATCGTACCGATTGATAATCAAAGCGATTTTTTTG
>JABMRN010000129.1 GCA_013202515.1 Candidatus Omnitrophota bacterium
AAAGAAGAGTATATTAAAGCGGTTCTTAAGGCAAAAGAATACATAAAAAAAGGGGATATATATCAGGTTAATTTTTCTCATAGATTTCAAACACAATTTACCGGTAACCCCTTCCAACTATATTCCGTGCTAAGAGAAATCAATCCGGCTCCCTTTGCGTCATATTTGAATTTTGGTGATGTTAATGTTATAAGTTCTTCGCCAGAGAGATTTATTAAGGTTAGCGGACGAAACGTGCATACTCGGCCCATAAAAGGTACGATGCCGAGAGGAAGAAATGCTGTTGAAGATGCAGCTTTCAGAAAAAAACTACTCGAAAGCACAAAAGATCGAGCCGAGAACTTAATGATCATAGACCTTGAAAGAAATGATCTCGGTAGGATATCGGAATACGGCAGCATAAAGGTAAGCGAGTTTATGATTTGCGAAGAATATCCGACGGTTTTTCAACTTACTTCAACTGTTGAAGGAAAACTGAGAAAAAATGTTGACCCAGCAGATATTTTAGTTAACTGCTTTCCTGGAGGATCTATTACTGGCGCCCCCAAAATAAGGTCTATGGAAATCATAGAAGAATTGGAACCTGTAAAGAGGGGTATTTATACAGGTGCTATAGGGTATTTGGGTTTTAACCAGGACATGGATACTTCCGTTGTTATTAGAACGATTATAATAAAGGGAGATAATGCATACTTTAATGTCGGTGGAGGAATTGTTTATGATTCGGATCCCGAGCGGGAATATCAGGAGACACTGGATAAGGCACGTGCACTTGTTAGAGCAATGGAGTTTAAAAACTCAACTTTAAAAACGAACATTAACATATAGGATTAATATGGCAAAAATTTTTCTAAATAATAGATTTGTTTCTCTTAAAAATGCTAAAGTGTCTATTCTCGACAGGGGATTTTTATACGGTGATGGCGTATTTGAAACGATGCGCGCCTATAATGGCCAGGTATTCATGGCCAAAGATCATATTGAGAGACTCCTTACTTCTCTAGAGAGATTAAAAATAAAAAGTCCATATAACGAAAAGAAACTACATGTGATTATCGAGAAAACTTTGCGCCGAAATCGTTTAAAAGAGGCATATGTAAAATTGATTGTTACAAGGGGTGTTGCCCCAAGCGGCATTGATGTAATAGGCAGAATAAAGCCCTCTCTCTGCGTATTTGCCTCTCCGGTTCGGAAGATTCCGCGAAATATATATAAAAACGGTATCAAATTAACCTTTGCGCAAACAAGGAAAAATGAAGAATCACCTATCAGCGGTATAAAGAGCCTTAACTATCTGGATAACATACTCGCACGGTTTCAGGCTAAAGAGGGTGGTTTTGACGAGGTGATGTTTCTAAACACAAAGGGCAACGTATCGGAGGCTTCAACCTCCAATGTATTTCTTGTAAAGAATGGTGTTATTGTTACGCCCCCCAAAGATGCAGGACTTTTACCTGGGGTGACAAGAAAAACAGTTATTAAAATAATAAAGCAGTTTTTCAACAATAAAATATATGAGAAGAATCTAAAGCCGAAAGACCTACTAAGGGCCGATGAGGTCTTTTTAACAAATTCTATACTTGAAATCGTTCCTGTGGTAAAATTGGGGAGAAAAAGGATAGCAAGCGGTAGGCCTGGGACTTTTACGAGACTATTGTTTGTTTTATATAGAATGCACGCAGCGCAATTAAACGGAGGTAAGTAATGTTCAAATTTGGTATGGGAGAGCTTTTAATAATACTCTTAATCGTTCTTCTTCTGTTCGGTGCTGCAAAACTGCCCGAAATAGGCAGGGCACTGGGCAAGGCCATAAAAGAATTCAAAAAGGCCGGAAAAGAAGTCAAGGACGATATAGAAGAAGTAACAAAAGACAGTAAGTAGTTTTTAGGAGATTCCAACAGGAGGTTATTTTCTGATGAAGCTAAACGATCTTACGATTTCTAAAGCTATAATCGAGGAATACAGAAAGAAGCTTTTAGACAGCTTAAGCGTAGATGTTTGTATAGTAGGAGGTGGACCTGCTGGCATGATGGCCTCTTACATGATTGCTAAAGCCGGCTATAAAGTTAATTTGTACGAACGAAAACTAAGCCTTGGTGGCGGAATGTGGGGCGGTGGCATGATGTTTAACAAGATCGTCTTACAAGAGGAGTCTAAGGCAATACTGGATGCGTTTAATGTGAAGTTGACAGAGTATGAAAAGGGATATTATGTTGCTGATTCAATCGCAACAGTAGGTGCCTTGGCTTACAATGCCTCAAATGCTGGTGTTAATGTATTTAACCTAATTAGCGTCGAGGACCTGAAGGTAAACAGGGCAAATGAGGTGGAAGGGGCAGTCATAAACTGGTCAAGCGTAGGACTTGCCAATCTCCATGTTGATCCTATCACCGTAGGTAGTAAGTTCTTGATTGATGCTACGGGTCATGCCTGTGAGGTAGCAAATATCATATTAAAAAGAATCGGGAAAGTGCTTTATACAGATAATAACGAGATTATGGGTGAAGGTTCAATGAATGCAGATAGAGCCGAAAGCGTTATAGTAGGCAATACGAAAGAAATATACAAAAACGTTTATGCAGCAGGCATGTCTGCTAATGCTATTTTCGGAACTAACAGAATGGGGCCCATATTTGGCGGGATGCTCTTGTCAGGGAAGAAGGCAGCAGAGCTCATAATAGACCGCTTAGGTGCCCGCACAGAAAGTTTAACCGTAAACCAGTAGTATTATATTGGGTTGACAATTAAAGGACGCTATGGCATACTTCTACTAAAAGATGCTATAGCGTTCTTTTTTATATGAGTTCAATATGCATTGTATAACGAAAGATAGTCTTAACTCATTGATACATGAGCCCTTAGCCGAGCTTATTTCATACGCAAATAAAGTCCGGCAGCAACATATGGGCAGTGAGCTAGAATTATGCAGTATTGTAAATGCGAAATCAGGTCTCTGCACCGAAGATTGCAAGTTTTGCGCACAATCTTCCCGGCATAAAGCAGAAGTATCCGTATATCCACTAATAGATAAAGGTGAGATATTAGCTGGTGCTTTTCGTGCAAAAGAGGTAGGTGCGAAAAAGTTTGGCATTGTCACCAGCGGAAATAAATTAACCGACAAAGAGTTAGATATAATTGCCCAAGCTGTATACGATATAAAAAATAAAGTCGGAATTTCCATATGCGGTTCTTTGGGAGCGCTAAATAAATCCGAATTAAAGCGCCTAAAAGAAGCTGGCCTTACACGTTACCATCATAATATTGAGACCTCACCAAGATATTATTCCCAGATTGTTTCCACCCATAATTTTCAAGAAAGAATCAAGACGATTAAAGCAGCAAAAAGCGTAGGACTCCAGGTGTGTAGTGGTGGCATAATAGGCATGGGTGAAAGCTGGCAGGATAGGATTGATATGGCCTATCTTTTGAAGGAATTAAATGTTGATTCAGTGCCGATAAATCTGCTTGTTCCTATAAAGGGAACGCCTATGGATGGAAGAAGGCCCATTTCGTGTAACGACGCCATAAGGACTATATGTATCTTCAGAATAGTGTTGGAGAATAGAATTATAAAAATAGCCGCAGGAAGAGAGTCTGTATTTAAAGATTTCCAAGGTTTAGGTTTTATGGCTGGTGCCAACGGTATGTTGATAGGAGGGTATCTTACTCTAAGGGGTAGAGATGTAGAAATGGATCATAAGCTTATCGAGGAAATAAAGGAAATATGGAAGGAATAGAAAAATCTTTAGAGGATAGAAAAGAAAAGAATCTTTTCCGTATTCTGCGGCCAGCACGAATTCGAAAAGAGGGGAAGATCTTTTTTAAAGATAAGGAATATATTGATTTTTCTTCTAATGACTATTTAGGCTTATCTGGTCATTCAAAGATTAAAGAAGCGGCGAAGAATGCTGTTGAAGCATTTGGAGCCAGTTCTTCTGCTTCACGTCTTCTGAGCGGATCTTTGGATTTGCATCATCAATTAGAGAATGAAATAGCTTTATTAAAAGGCAAAGAAAGCGCCTTGGTGTTTAATTCGGGGTATCAAGCAAACGTAGGTATAATAAGTGCTATTTGCGGACGAGGAGATGTAGTTTTTTCTGACAGATTGAATCACGCAAGCATCCTAGATGGCGTTAGTCTTTCCGGTGCAAAACTTTTTAGATTTAAACATAATGATACAAGTCATTTAGAAGAGCTTCTAAATGACCAGAGGCGTAAATTCAAGAAAGCATTAGTTATTTCTGAGACAGTTTTCAGCATGGATGGGGATAAATGCCCCCTTAAAAAAATTGCTAAGCTTAAAGACAAATACAAGTTTAGTATTATGGTAGACGAAGCACATGCTACCGGTATATTTGGAAAAAAAGGAAGCGGATTAGTGGAGGAAGAGCTTGTGACTGATAGCATTGATTTGATAATGGGAACGTTCTCAAAGGCCCTTGGCAGTTTTGGTGCCTATGTCGCATGCTCTAAAGAACTTAGGGATTATCTGATAAATTTCTCGAGAAGTTTTATATATTCAACGGCGCTGCCGCCTGCTGTCATATCTTCCAACTTAGCGAGCTTAATATTATTAAAGGAAGAATCCTTTCGTAGAACAGAACTTTTGAAAAATAGTCACTACTTTAGGAGAGAGCTTAAGAAAAAAGGATTTAATATAAAGGGGAAATCTCAAATTGTCCCCTTAATTGTGGGAAACAGTGAAAATACCGTTCAATTAAGCCAAGAATTGCAAGAGCGAGGCTATTGGGTTCTTCCGATAAGACCACCTACAGTACCACTAGGAGAGTCTAGGCTTAGATTCTCGCTAACCCATTATCATACTAAAGAAATATTGAAGAAATTAATTAAAGATATATGCCAAATTTTAGGCAGCACACAATCTTGAATAACGCAAAAGATAGAGTCTTTAAATATATAAACAACAATAGCTCAAATACCATTGTATTAATTCCGGGATGGGCCTCTTATTATAGAATTTTTAACCTTTTACGTCTAAAGTTCAATTATTTAATGCCTGTACGATTTTCCCCACATACCTTTCAGTCAAATTTACTTTCTGCTATCGATGAATTCAATATATCCAAGGTTTCTCTATTTGGATGGTCCTTAGGTGGATTTTTAGCCACAGAATTTGCTTTAGAGCATAAAGATAAGGTAGATGACGTTATCTTAGTAAGTGTAAGAAAAAAATATCCGGACGATAAATTAGCAGAAATAAGTAAGCTTCTGAAAAAAAACAAAAAAGGATATTTATACAAGTTTTATAGCCAATGTTTTTCCTCAAAAGATCAAATGCGGTGGTTTCGTACGAATCTCCTAAAATCCTATTGCGATGGATTTGATTTAGACTATTTATTAGAGGGTTTAGAATATCTAAAGAATAGCCATATGTCATGTCAATTGCTTGCTAAGTTAAAAAAAATAAAAATGATTCATGGTGAGCAGGATAACATTGCACCTATTAGGGAAGCATTTGACATTAAGGATAATTTGCCGAATGCAGATTTTGTGTGCATAAAAGAAGCTGGGCACATTCCTTTTTTAGAGACCGATGTGGGTAAATATATATGATACATAGAGAGCTTATAGAAAGAAACTTTTCAAAACATGCCAAAGAGTATGATAGGTATTCAACGGTACAGAATCTTTGCGCCAAAAGGCTTGTCAAAGACATCAATTATGAAGGATTTCGTAAGATTTTAGATGTAGGATGTGGTACGGGAAACCTTACAGCACTTTTGCTGAATAAATTTCCCTTAGCGCAGATAAAGGCGATTGATATAAGTAAAGGGATGATTAAAGTAGCAAAAAATAAATTATCTGGCAAAAGAATTACCTTTGCTGTAGCAGATGGCGAAAGCATTTGCTTTAAAGAGAGGTTCGACCTTATAAGCTCAAATGCAAGCTTCCAATGGTTCGAAAATTTGCAAAAAGCCCTATCGATATATAAAAGATTACTTTCTAAAGGAGGCTTAATTATTTTTTCCATATTTGGTCCCAATACGTTTTGTGAATTAAGCAGTTCTTTAAGTGAACTTTTGGGAAAAGAAGTAAAAATACAAGCCCATAGTTTTACAGAAAAAGGACAAATAAAAGAGATGCTAAGAGCCTCTTTTAACAAAATCGAGATAGAACAAGTCTTGTTGAAGGAGAAAAACACATCTCTTTTGGCCTTATTAAAGAAGATAAAATATACTGGAACCCGTGGCAATGGAATCTCCGGGAATTTAACGCTAACACCCAAGATATTACGGGATATCGAGAAGATATACAGGAATAAGTTTAATGAAATAATTGCAACATACGAGGTATATTTCTGCAAAGGTGTGAAATGAAAAGAAGCATATTTGTCGTCGGAACAGATACCGGAGTGGGCAAAACAGTGATATGTGGTTTATTGGGCAGATATCTCTCTTCAAAGGGTTATAATACGATAACCCAAAAATGGATAGAATCTGGAGCTAAGAATTTCTCAGCTGATGTAAATATGCATTTAAGATTAATGAAAAAGAGGCGTAAGGATATTCAGCAATATCTTGCTCATGTTTCTCCCTATGTTTTTAAACTTCCAGTAGCTGCGCACCTTGCAGCGAGACTTGAGGGGAAGGTTGTTAAC
Source organism: Candidatus Omnitrophota bacterium (assembly GCA_013202515.1). Taxonomy (GTDB): domain Bacteria; phylum Omnitrophota; class Gorgyraeia; order JABMRN01; family JABMRN01; genus JABMRN01. The sequence continues at coordinate 6,620 of JABMRN010000129.1, forward strand.
GCACGCCGCATTAAGGCTAGTTTTAAGATATTATCTAAGATTTTCGATTTTGTTATAGTTGAGGGGATGGGGGGCGCTTTGGTTCCGTTTAACGAAAAAGAACTAGTGATTGATATTGCAGCAGATCTGCACCTGCCTGTATTAATTGTAGCTGCAAACAAATTAGGTGCGATAAACCATACAGTTTTGACTGTGGAAGCTATAGAGAAAAGGAAAATGCCGATCTTAGGTATTGTATACAACGAGTCTGATAATAAAACAGAGAAAATTATTTTAAAAGACAACCCCAAAATTATAAAAAGATTAACTGGCAAAAAGACATTAGGTGTTTTGCCGCGAAAGGGTAATGCAGATTTGCTATATAGTGGATTCATCCAGATTGGAAAAAACATATTATCCGAATTGAAAGGTAGTCGCTAAGATGGATCGTTGGATAAAAAAGGATCTTAAATATAATTGGCATCCTTATACACAAATGAAAGATTCCCGAAAAGATCCGCCGATTTTGATTGAGCGTGCAAAGGGAATTAAACTCTATGACAATAGAGGAAAATATTACTATGATACGATATCGAGTTGGTGGTGTAATGTACATGGCCACAACCACCCTAAAATAAAAAAAGCTATAAAAAAACAGCTTGATTCACTTGAACATGTATTGTTTGCTGGTTTTACACATAAGCCTGCAATACAGCTTGCGGAACAGCTTGTTCGGATTGCGCCAGGCAATCTTAGTAAGGTATTTTTTACAGATAACGGTTCCTGTGCAGTCGAAACTGCGCTTAAAATGTCATTTCAGTATTGGCAAAACCTCGGCGAAAAGAAAAAAACAAAATTCATATCGTTAAGCCATGGTTACCATGGTGATACTATCGGATCAATGAGTATTAGTGGCGTAGATCTATTCAACGAAGTTTTTAAACCCCTATTTTTTAAATCATTTAAAGCGCCTTCACCGTATTGCTATCGCTGCCCAATGGGAAAAAGAAGAGCAAAATGTAATATAGAATGCATAGAGCCACTGGATGATTTGCTTAAAAAGAGGGAACATGAAATAGCAGCTTTAATTTTAGAACCATTAATTATGGCTGCCGGTGGCATGATAATTTATCCAAAAGAATATCTCAAAAAAGCAGCAGCACTTACTAAAAAATATAATGTTCATTTAATATTGGATGAAGTGGCAACAGGTTTTGGCAGAACAGGTAAAATGTTTGCTTCTGAACACGCTCGAGTGAAGCCCGATTTTATGTGTGTTTCTAAAGGAATAACTTCAGGTTATTTGCCGTTAGGAGCAACTTTAACTACCAGAGAGGTATTTCAGGCATTTTGGGCAGATTATGAAAAGAAAAAGACATTTTATCATGGACATACTTACACAGCTAATCCCCTTGCTTGTAGTACTGCATTGGCGAGCTTGAGTCTTTTTTACGAAGAAAATACTTTAAGAAAAGTTGTCAAATTAATCCCGGTGTTTCGCGAAAGGCTTAGTTTATTCAGACAGCTTCCCATTGTGGGTGATGTAAGATCGATAGGCCTAGTAGGTGCCATGGAATTAGTGAAAGATAGAAGAACTAAGGTACCTTATGGTTTTAAGGATAGGATGGGCCAACAGATTTATAGGGAAGGCTTAAAGAATGGACTCCTTATGCGCCCAATAGGAAGCGTTATATACTTTTATTTGCCTTTATGTATAAAAGAGAATCAAATCAATTTTATTTTGCAAAGGGCTTTTAATGTTATCAAGAAAATAGGCTCAAAAGCGCTATGCTGTCGTTGACAAAAACAGTGATTTATAGTATGCTTCCTTGAGGATTAGTTTATGAATAAGGTCAAAATTAGCTTAGTATTATTAATCATATTTAGTGCTTATATATTCCTCTTTGGGATAGGAAAAATGGCGCTTCTTGACCCAGATGAGCCTTTTTATGCCGAAACCTCAAGAGAGATGCTGAATAGGGGAGAGTGGCTTACACCCCGAATCTTCAGCAAACCGCAGTTTGAAAAACCCCCTTTATATTATTGGCTTACAATCGTAAGCTTTAAAACATTTGGCGTTAATGAGTTTTCTGCAAGACTTCCTTCGGCTATATTCGGTATTTTGGGCATAGTCGGTATATATCTATTGGGAGGACTTTTATTCTCAAAGAAAACAGCGCTATATGCAGCGCTTGTTATGGCAACGGCTGCCGAATATGTTATTCTTGCACGGGCATGCGTTACAGACATGGTGCTTTGTGTTTTAATACTGTATTTCTTTCTGTTTTTCTTTTATGCTTATCTTAAGGAAAATAAGAAAATATACTGTATCCTTTGTTCGGCATGTCTTGCCCTTGGGGTTTTGACAAAAGGTCCGGTTGCACTTATTTTGCCGGTTTTTATCGTAGCACTCTATCTGTTGCTTAAGAAAGACCTCAAAGCGATATTTAGATTCCCGATGGTTACCGGGGCTATTGTTTTCTTTGCAATATCTGTTCCCTGGTACTACTTGATGTATAAAACGTATGGACATGATTTTATTAGCCATTTCTTTGGTTTTCAGAACATCACCAGGTTTCTTCATCCCGAACACAAGATAGGGGATGTTTTTTATTATTACATACCTGTTGTTTTAGCCGGCTTTCTCCCGTGGAGTATTTTTTTACCGTGCAGTGCGATTGAGGTAATCAAAAGAGATAAGAAAGAATTTAAAGGTCATCTTTTTCTATTGATATGGGTAGCAGTATTTTTTATCTTTTTTTCAGTATCTAGGACAAAGCTTCCCACTTATGTTTTTCCACTTTTTCCGGCGCTTGCTCTTTTTGTAGGTAGATTCTGGGAACTTAAGATAGCTAGGGGCGTAGAAGGATTTGATTTAGGCATTGTTTTATCCGGTATTCTTTATGCCTTGTCTTTACCAATTGCCTTGATAGTTCTTTATATCATAAGCTTGAAAAAGTACACCGAGCTATGCCCTGCAATTCTAATATTGGGAATTCCTCTAGTGCTACTTTATTTGATATCGTTAGCACTTTTGTTAAAAAGAAAAATGTCGCTTTTTTTTGCTTCAATCATTATTACCTTTGCAATAAGCGTAATACCTTTGAGTTTATATATAGCGCCCAAGATAAGCTTGTACGAATCAAGTAAGGATTTTGCCGGATACCTGGTAGAGCATGCCAAGCCCGGGGAAAGAATCGGGGCAGAGACTGATTACAGACGTGGTATAGCGTTTTATTTGGATAATGAAGGCGTGATAGATGTTCATAATCACGATGTCATAACAAAATTTTTATTACTAAAAGAAAGGGTTTGGTGCGTAGTAAAGGATAAGAATCATCGCCTTCTCTACGAGTCCATAAGAAAACCCTATCAACATCCTACCTATGTGGTCAATAAATTTGGAAAAAAGGTAATAATAACAAACAATATGCCGGAAGACGGCAAATTCATAAAGAAAAGGTCTAAATATGAACCGCTATAGTATTTCATTTGTTCTGCCTATGTATAACGAGTTGGAATCCATCGAAGATTCGGTGGAGGAGATAAGCATAATTGGTAATTCCATATCAAAGGACTACGAGGTGATCATTGCTGATGACGGGAGCACGGACGGTTCTGCCGAAATCTCCGACAGACTTGCCCGCATAAATTCTCACGTAAAGGTCGTACACCTTTTATCTAATACTAAATTCGGTGGAGCCTTAAGGGCAGGCTTAAAGGCTGCGACCAAGGAATTAATCATATATACCGATTCAGATCTTCCGGTTAGCTTCCTTGATATTAAAAAATCGCTTCTTCTCATTGATGAGGCGGATATAGTAACTGCTACAAGTATCATCAAAAAGGGAGAGAACAGAAGAAGAAGGATTATCTCTAAAGTGTATAACCTACTTGTGCAGTCCCTTTTTAAGATGGATATAAAGGATGCTAATTCCGGTTATAAGATATACAGAAAAAGTGTTCTAGAAGGTATGGAGCTTAAATCCGAGAGTCCCTTTATAGATGTCGAAATATTCTTAAAAGCCAAAAAAAACGGTGCCAGAATAGTTGAATATCCTCTTGTATTTCGTCTTAGAAGGCAAGGTAGTTCTAAAATTTCTAGGATGTCGGTTATATTGAAGACATTTCTGGACATGTTGCGGTGTAAATTTAGCCGATGAAAAAGCTCATTATAAATGCCGATGATTTTGGAATATCCGAGAGTATCAATAAAGGCATAATAGATGCTTATAAAAAAGGTACCGTTAGTGACATAAGTTTGATGGCAGAAGGGGATGCCTATGATCATGCCGTAGAAGTTGCCAAGGAAAACGGCATAAGGAATATAGGCGTCCATATTGTGCTTTCATCGGGAGAATCTATAAGTGATCGGTATTATAAATTTCCTTGGAAATCTGTTCTCGGAATGGTGAAATCTTCCGACCTTAGGAACAGAATAAAAAATCAGATATTAACAATCAGTAATTCAGGTTTTAACCTAACCCATCTGGACAGTCATCAGCATGCCCACATGTGGCCCAGTATCATGAAGGTTTTTGTGCAGCTGGCTAAAGAGTTTAATATAAAATTTGTAAGAAATCCGGGTACCGAGAAAATTTATGACATTTTTGATCTCAAAGACTCTTTAAGAACGCTTTGCTTAAGAGGTGCATCAGCTTTCTCAAAAAATATATTGGTAGGAGCCGGGATAAAATGTAACGATTATTTCTGCGGACATTTCTATGCCGGAAAATTAGACAAAACGCGGCTTTTAATGATGCTCTCTGATATGAGAGATGGAGTTACCGAACTATCCTGTCACCCTGGATATCTTACCGATGAGGTAAGCAGGAAATATTGGTGGCATTCAAATTGTGAAAATGAATTAAAGGCGTTACTTGATCCGGAGATTCAGCAAGCAGTAAAGGCAAATAATATAGAATTGGTATCATACGCGGACTTGTAGCCCATTTGCGGAAGTGGCGGAACTGGCAAACGCGCAGCGTTCAGGACGCTGTGGGCGAAAGCCCTTAGGAGTTCAACTCTCCTCTTCCGCACCAATCATAAATTAGCAAAAAGCACTTTGATTATAATAATCAAAGTGCTTTTATTTTTTTCTAAATACTCACCTTTTGTTAAGGATACAAAAGACAGATAGTTATTACACTACTGTGACACAAGAATACATATTTTATGCTATATTTAATATATCATTTTACATAGTCACATTAAACTAGGATAACTACTAAGCGATACAAGTATGAAAAAACTCATATCTATAATTCTTACAATAACCTTCCTTATCAGTAATGTAAGTTTTGCGTCAGACATTGCCTTATCATGTAACGCAAAAGGCAATACGAATTTAGCTGCTAATCTCGCATTTGATATAGGTATTGCCCCAACTCATCAAAAACCTATTGCTGTTGCAAAAATGGCTCTTATGTCAGATCTCGAAGAAATTGATGAATTAAGAGATATAGACGGAACAACGGATTACGAAGTAATTAGAAATGCATTTAAAACCCGAGAGCGCCTAAAAGGGCGCCAAGTCCACGAAGAGAAAACAAATGAGGAGCATAAGCCGGCTGTAATAGCTGCATCCTATTTGAACGATATTAAACCTTTAAGCCAAAAAAGACCCAGCCATATATTCAAAGTTCCAGTTTCTGTAGAAAAAGCGGGTATAGGATATAATCTTTTATTGTTGTTTTCCACTGTAAGAAATAAAGATGGAAAATTCCCGATAGCTTTCTGTACAGAGGAGCAGCTGACGGATGAAATAGTGGACAAGATTATTGATTTTGATAAGCTGCCACAGCTATCACAAGAAGACAATCACACTATTGAAAAGTTCACACAACAGGAAGAATTTGACATAAATGTTCTTGAATGGCTCCACAACGAATGGAAAGACAGAAATACCTTATTGCATGAAATAAGTATAAAAGACTATATTGAGAAGATATTGAAGCTCGCCAATATAGAGCTCGATAATGTAGATTCAATAAATGGAAGGAAATGTTTTGTCGCAGCTATTACTCCAGAAGTGCGAGAACGCCTTCAAACATACAAGCTTAAAATTCGTGATATTAATAATAATGAAATGGAAGTGATAGCATATGAACATTCGTCTAATGGTGCCATACATATATTTTTGGAGCATGATATATTCAATAGTATAATTAACCCGTTTTCTTCTGAATGGTCACAATCTGGTGAAGCAATTCCTATTTTAAAAGGCTATCTTGTTCACGCACTGGGGGTTATGACAGGTTCTCCTATATTGGAATTTGGGGCAGATGGAAGGCCTATTAATGAAATTGACCAGAGGTATTTGGCAGCGGAAGAAGGCAATAGGCCGAGATCTACAAAAACATTAAACGTAGTTGATCTTGATATTTTAAGAACAGATGAGTATGAGCGCGATTATGCCTCTGGTAAGAAAACCACAGACGACATTCAACCGGATAAGCCGTTTAGGCTGGTAGGTGTTAAATCATTCCAAACTGGTGGAGGTATGATGATACCCTATAGAATAATTTTCTTGTGGGGCGACTATCACATTACCATTAAAGCTGATGAAGAGCAGGCCAGAGACCTTGCACGTTGGGAAACAAACGAACCTAATAGAAAGTTAAAATATGCAGTTATTGTACGCAATCCTTTAAATATGCGAAAGGCAACGTGGGCACGTGAAACAACAGCAACTTTTGAAATTACTTACAGCAACGATAATAGTGGGCAGACTTCCGTCACTCTCAAAAAAGCTAAGATGCTCAAAAAATCAAAAATAAAAAAGTTAAATACCGACCTTAAACAATGGCTTGAAGCACATATAGGAGAGAGATGGCAGGAAAATGTTATTGTTTCTGAATTCGATAAACTAGTATTTAGATATGGTGACAATGACGTTGTTCAAAGAAAGACTAGGACTTCCAAAAGAACAGTCAAAAATCCGGAAAATGCCTTACGCGTTATTGCTACGATGTCTGAGGACAAGGAGTACTCATCAGTGGGATTTTCTTTCAGCTTTGAAGAATTCGAAGCTGCCTGCAAAGCCAGTAGAATAAGCGCTACCATCTATGATCTTCAGGAATTAATTGAAACTGATGTTCTGGATGTGTTCTCAGAGGGGTTATACGACAATTATTTCTTAACATATAAAGGCAAAAAAGCGCTCGAGAAGTTACAAAAAAGAAAGAGCGCTTCTAAACCCAGGAGCTTGACAAAAGCCGGCAAAAGTCCGGAAGATGCAAAAATGGTTATTGCATTATCAGCACTTCTGGAAAAAGGATCATTCACGCTTGATGAATATCTTACAGCTTATGAAGAAGTTCTGGAACAGTACCCTGAACTTGAATTTGAAGCACTTGCTAAGAACCCCAAATCAACGGCAAGAAGAGATCTTTCTGGCCACGAAAAATCTCTAGTAAAACAAGGCATCTTGAGCATATTGGAAAAAACAACGCCACATGTATTTAAAATAACCGGAAAAGGCAAGCAGCGATTATTGGCTCTTTGTGCTAAAAGATACAAGGAGATGTTTAGAGATAAGACCACAGAAGACGAAACAAAACAGAATACTCTATATAAGTTAGCTAGAGAAACAGTATCCGCGATAGTAGGTAGCCGAGAGGCTACAAGAGTATATAGTTCACTATCTCAAGAAGAGCAGAGGAGAGCTGAAGCTAAGGAAGATAAGCAAACTAGACTTTTCATAAATATTTTGGATGGAATAACAAATCCAGATCTTCTCGAAAAAGTCATACAACGGATGGAAGAAGAGAATAGAAGGGCAACGGAGTACCGCAAGGCCGCAATCCAGGAACGTGGCATGGGAGCACATCGTGATTTGCCTTTTGAAAATAATTATCATCATGCAACTAAATTAATGCAAGAGCGACTAGATACACTTATTGCTTTATCTACCCAGGATGGAGATCGTGATGCAAAGAGTCAGTTTGTTAATAAACCCGGCAAAAGTCCGGAAGATGCATTTGAGGTTATCGTATGGTCTGATTCTTTACAAGAAGGCTCATTTACTCTTCAAGATTACAAAAAAGCCTATGATCTATATAAAAACCTACGAAACAAACTACACGGTTTACCTCCATTTGATAAGCTTGCAAAAAGCTGGCAACATACTGCAAGGACTGATCTTAATGCATTAGTAAGACGAGGCCTATTAACTTGTGATGAGAGCAGTAAAACGTATAGATATGAATTAACGCTTAGGGGTAAAATACACGCAACGTTAGATACGCTTCCCAGAGAGTATAATGAGCGTCCAACATCAAGGAGAAATATCCAAGATGCCTTAAACTCTACCTATGAAGTAATGATCAACTTAGCTATGCAGGGTATACAGGGAGAAAGGCTTTTCTTAACCCCGAAGTCTGCACTTATTTTCTCAGAAAGCATTACGTTTGAGCATGGTTTAGGAGTTTTATTGCCAAGACTGGTAAAGGCAGGGATAAATATAGGTGTTATCACCAGAACAGAAGAAGAGAAAGAAATTATAAATGAAATCAATGAGAATGAGCTCAAGGATTATCAAGGAAAAATTATTTCGTTAGATAGGATCGAAGGTGCTCCGGCAAAGATGAATGCGTCAAAATGTTATTATTTTAGGGTTGAAGGAGAAGATGTAAGGACCTTCGAAGGCGTTATTGTAATTGATATAGCCAGAGAAAAAGTCATGGAAATATTAAAAGCCTTAGGTCAAGCCTGCAAAATCATTGAAAGCGGCCTGATAGAAAGAATGCAGAAAGCTGCTATCAAGTTCGCTCAAGCCGCGTAATACCCCCAACACTTGCTTTCCGTATAATATTATGCTATATTAATAAATCCCTATGGGTGAACATGTTATTGTAACAAACAGGCAGGCGAGAAGAGATTTCGATATAGCGGAATCTTTTGAGGCCGGCATTGAGCTTAAGGGGACTGAGGTTAAGTCCCTACGGGCAAGAAAGGCGAATCTAAAGGATTCTTTTGCCAGAATAGAGCGTGGGGAGATAATACTTTATAATTTTCATATTAGCCCTTATGAGTTTGGTAATATACACAACGTCGAGGCAACAAGACCAAGAAAATTACTACTACACAAGGGCCAGATACTAAAGCTTTACGCCGCCACTCAAGCTAAAGGCTGTACACTAATACCGCTTAAGGCATACTTTAAAAAAAGTTTTGTGAAGATCGAAATTGCTGTAGCCAGAGGTAAGCGCAAGTACGATAAAAGAGAAGCTATAAAGCAAAGGGAAGCAAAAAGAGAAATAGATAGAGCAACGAGAAGAAGAGATAGATAAAAATGGGGGTGACAGGTTTCGACCTAGACCGTCGAATCGTTAGCGGCATGTGGAGGTTGCTGGGAGGCCTCCTTAAACACCTGGCAAAAAAATAAACGCAAACTACAATCCAGTAGCCGAGGCTGAGTCAATCTTAGCCGAGGACGCGTTGAATGTTCCCCAATTTGCGGGAACAAGTCCATTAGTAAGCGTTCTGGGATACTAGTAGGACTTCGCTGATGCAGAACCCCTTAAAGGCCTCGCTTTCAGGCCTTTTTGCGGTAGGATAGAAAGCTGCTTCTGTTTAAATCCTTTTTGTCGGAGCTAAACGGAAAAAGACAAAAGACAACATAAACATGTAGAGACTTTCGGTTTGGGATTTAGGGACCCGAGTTCGAATCTCGGCACCTCCACCAACTTTTCGTCAGCATCAATTTAGTAGGTAACGAATAAGGAAAATTGTGAAGCGCTATACAAGATTTTTATTCATATCGATATTTCTGTTGCTTACTCTATCAGGATGCGTGTACAGGAGCGCGTACATGATGCCCTCCAATGTCAAGATAGCAAGATTTGGCGGTATGCAATATATTTCTTTAACCGAATATTGTGAGATCCGAGATCTCAGCTGTTCGGTTGATAAAATTACCCACGTAGCCGAGATCGAGCAGAATGGAACGGTTGTTAAAATCATGCCGGATTCCAGAACATTGCTTGTTGATGGTGCTGTCAAAAAAATATCACCCCACCCAAAGCTAAAAGATAATGAAATATATATTTCGCCTTCTTTCGCAAAATACCTCGAAGAAGATGTATTTATTATTAAAAGGGCAGCCGAGGTTCCTTACAAAAAGACAGATACTATGATCAATATAATAATCGATCCGGGCCACGGAGGAAAAGACACTGGAGCAGTGGGACGTAATTACAAAGTGAAGGAAAAAGATGTAGTGCTTGACATCGCCAAAAAATTGAAAGATGAGTTAAGGAAAATGGGTAATTTTAAGATTACCTTAACCCGCACTGGAAACAAATTTGTGTCGCTATGGAAAAGATCTGATATAGCCAATAATGCAAAGGCGGATCTATTTATCAGCATACATGCAAATGCTTCGAGATACAGAAAGGTAAAGGGTTTTGAGGTTTTTTATCTTTCAAATGCCACGGATGACAATGCACGAGCTATAGCTGCCGCAGAAAACGAGGCACTGTCATACGAGAACAATTCGAATCACAATAAGCCGGATTATCTGGACGCAACTGTATGGGATATGAAATTAAGTGAAAATAGAATCGAGTCCAAGGAACTTGCGAATTTTATCTGCAAATCTGCAAGCAGTCAGCTTGGCGTGAGAAATAGAGGCATCAAGTCAGCGCGTTTTAATGTTCTTAAAGGAACGCGCATGCCCGCGGTTTTGGTCGAGGTCGGATTTCTTTCTAACAAAGATGAGGAGTGGAGATTACGCAGCACAGAGTATAGAAAAAAAGTGGCGACAGCAATTGCGAAAGGTATCCTTGCATATAAAGATAAATATGATAAAACAGAAGCCTTTACGAAAAATTCACATTAGGCACATGGACAAAAGACCTATAGGTATTTTTGATTCGGGAGTAGGCGGACTTACGGTGCTTAAAAAACTATCCGAGCTCTTGCCGGAGGAGGATATAATATATTTTGGTGATACTGCAAGAGTGCCTTATGGTAATAAGTCACAGGAGACCGTAACGCGCTTTGCTAAAGAGTGTATACAATTTTTAAAAAAGTTAAATATAAAACTTTTGGTTATTGCATGCAATACAGCCTCAAGCTGGAGCCTTGATGCATTAAGAAAAAATTTTAGTTTTCCCATAAAAGGCGTGATTGCCCCAGCTGTAAAAGAAGCATGCCAGAAAAGCAAAAATTCAAAAATAGGCGTCATAGGTACAAATGCAACTGTAAAAAGCCGTTCTTACATAAAGGCTTTAGGGAAGAACAGTAGGTCGGTACAGGTTTTTCAACAGGCATGCCCGCTTTTCGTCCCACTGGTGGAAGAAGGCTGGTTTAACGGAAAAACAACCATCGATGTGGCACGTACATATTTATCTGGACTGAAAAATAAAAACATAGATACGCTTATTCTTGGCTGCACCCATTATCCGCTTTTAAAAGGTGTGTTTAAGAAGGTTTTCGGCAGGAAGGTAAAAATTATAGATTCCTCTATGAGCGTTTCCTGCGAAATAAAGAATTTTTTGGAAAATAATTCATTAAGAAATACAAGAAGAAAAGGCAGATTAAAATTTTTCGTTACTGATGAAGTAGAATCCTTTAAGAGGATATCGAAGATTTTTTTAAAGAAAAACATAAATGTAAAGAGGGTGAATTTATGATAAGGAAAATAAATACAAAGCTCTTAAAGAACACCATAAGCAAAATGTGTATCGAAGCAAATACTGTATTAAGAAAAGACATAGAAAAGGCCTTAAGGTGCGCGCTAGAGAAAGAAACAAAAAAGAATGCAAAAGATATTCTGAAGATACTACTTGAGAATGCCAATATCGCAAAAAATGAAAAGATAGCGATCTGTCAGGATACAGGTATTGTCGTCTGCGCTATCCGAATGGGTCAAGATGTGAAAATTATAGGATGGGATTTAAATAAGGCGATAA
>JABMRN010000130.1 GCA_013202515.1 Candidatus Omnitrophota bacterium
AACAAATCCTCATAAACATCATTAACAAAAAAACACACTATGACCATATCGGGATTGTATTTTAATCCTTCGTTCTTTAAATATATATATTCTAGAATGGGAGAGTATCCAAATACCCCCATATTTATTACTTCGAAACTTTTGCCGGAATCACCGGCATTAAGGGTTTTCTCTATGATCTTACAGAAATTTTCCTCTTTTTTAACCTCGCTTGCTTCCACAAAGGAATCACCAAACACTAATATCCTAACAGTATCCTCGTTCTTTTTATAGTCGTATTCATAGTCGTTTAGCCCCTTAGAATTATATTCAACGGAGGTTATGAATTCTTTTTTGTCTGGAGACGTTCGGGAAAATTTTGCACCTGGCACAAGAACATGATGTAAAAGCGGATCCGGCCTCCAATGAAGAGCGCCGGAATTCGTACTAAGATTAGCAACCGGATTCATTCGTGATGAAGAGGCATTGCCGATTATGTTAAGCGTAATTTCTGCTGCAACAATGACAATAATTATCGCTCCCAGGAGTAATATTAAGTTTTTAATTTTTGAAATCATGTATTTATACGTCGTCTTTTACCTATTACAATCGAAAATATAAGGATACCAAAACAAATATAGGCAAATATATCACCTACCTTGGTGTATACAGTTGACATTTCTAAGGGATATATATCGGTTTGCTTATATCCCTCGACAAAAATTTGTTCATCCCCTTCGCTTACCGAAGCAATAATCCTGCCCTTCTGATTGATAAAACAGGAAACCCCTGTGTTTGCTGCACGCACAACAGGAACCCTATTCTCAACGGCTCTAAAAACCGAGGCTTGTACATGCTGAAATGGCGCACTTGTTTTGCCAAACCAAGCATCATTCGTTATGTTTACCAAAAAAGAAGCACCTTTATTCACAAAAGTTCTTGCTAAATCTGGAAAAATATCTTCAAAACATATCAAAACGCCGAACTTGTTAAATTTTAAGTCCTTTATAATCGCCGTACTAGAAATTGCTTTCTTCTCACTTTTTATTCTGAATAAAGTAAAGTAAACAGAATCATCGAAATCTCCTATGGGCTTATCTATCCTATCCCGAATCCATGGTACATATTTCTCCAGAGGAACATATTCGCCGAACGGTACTAGGTGTATTTTGTTGTAGTTTTCGACAAATTTTCCTTTATCTGAAATAAGTACAGCACTATTATAAAATAATGAATTCTTCTCTCTTACTGCTCCCACTAGCAAATAGCTATTAGTTGATTGCGCAAGAGATGCAATCCTTTGATCGGCACTTTCATCTTCTCCTAAAAGGAACGGAAGAGATGTTTCCGGCCAGATTATAATATCAGGTGATGCTTTAGCAGCCTTTTGGGAGAGAGAGCTGTATACATTAAAAATCGTTTCTTCATACTTATCATTCCATTTTAATTGTTGGGGAATATTGCCTTGCACTACAGCTACAGCAAGCGGTGTACCCGTATATTTCTGCTTCAGGCGAGAATATCCATAAAAAAAAGCTCCAGTAAGCAAAACTACTGCCACTACAGCATACGTTCTACGAGAAGGCAAACGTCTAATTAATGCATAAATGCAGAAGTTAACCATAACGATCATAAAAGAGACACCGTAAGCGCCCGTAATATCAGAAATCTGAATTATCGGGAGGTTAAGATATTGCGAATATCCTAAAAGCGCCCACGGGAAACCTGTAAATAAATGTGCTCGTAAATACTCGGTTATGACCCAGGCCGCGGGAACTACCAATATTGAGAAAAAATTAACAGGAAAGGAAGTGCGATATAGAATAGAGAATATAATCGGAGCAAGTGATAACAATAATACTAATACGATTGTTCCAGGCACAGTTACTCTAAGTAGCCAATATAATATAGCTGAGAAAAAAACTATGCCAAATATAAAACCTGAAAATAATCGTTGTCGAAGAATCTGGTTCTCAAGTGCAAAAAAAAGCGGTATAAGCGCAAACCACGCTAAGAATTCCAGATTAAATCGTGGATATGCTAATACCAAAAGTATTGCGGATATAATCGGAAATCCGTAATATATAATTCGTGATTTATTACCTGATTTTATTTTCCGCAACATTTTTTATATTTTTTCCCACTGCCACAAGGGCAGGGGGCATTCCGCCCGATTTTTTCGCCTTTGCGCTCATAGCTGCTTTCTTCGGAAGCCGGCAGTCCCTCGATAGGCCTATCAGTCTCTACTTTTGGGGGCTGACTAAGTGCGGAATATTCCTCATGAATAAATCTTTCTTTCTCTACCTTAAAAACCTGCTTAGTTAATTTTTCTTCAATTGCATGTGTTTTGAACAATCTCTCAATGATTTCTTCATCCATAATCTTAATAAGTTCGCTAAACATAGCGAATGCCTCATGCTGATACTCAACAAGAGGGTCCCTCTGTCCATATGCTCTCCAATTAATACCTTCCCTCAGTTGGTCCATATTAAAAAGATAGTCTTTCCAATTTGCATCAATGACGCCCAACATGATCATCTTTTCAATGTATCTTACTTTTTCGGAAGTTATTATTTTTTCTCTTTTTTCGTATACAACTTTAGCCGCATCGTATATTTTATCGAATAATTCTTCACGCGACAGACCTCTTAAGTCATCTGCCTTTACGCTAATTAGTAATTTAAATAAAAGCTTCTTGGAGAGCTCTTCCAAAAAGCCTTCTTCCTCAAAAGCATAAAGCCAGTCATTAATGGTAACACCTAAAACATCAAAAACTTCCTTATTGAGATCAGTTCCTAAAATTACCTTGCGCCTTCGCTGATATATAATCTCTCTTTGCTGGTTCATAAC